>JBKPLM010000177.1:0-10777 GCA_046731655.1 Verrucomicrobiota bacterium
ATCACTGACGATAAGCGATCGCGCCCTTTCGGCCTCGGCGTCGAGATGCATTACGATGAGTGTGTCGAGTGCATCGACGGGTGTCATCAAGAACGACTGTCCGTACCAATCGTGCCCGGTTTTACTTAAAGGTCGCAACGCGTCGTGACCCCACGCATAACGCTCGTAATTATTCCAGGCATGCAGAAATTCATGTTTCACACGCGTCGCAAGCTGTTGCGTGTGCTCGTCCTGCCGTGATTTGTCGCATCCGTGCATTGCGAGCGCACCCACAACAGCCAGCAAAACCACGGTTGATGCAATTCGCTCTGGCATTTGGTTCGGATCAGCCTAACAATCGACTAGCGAGGGTTCAAAAATGAATACGATGTCTATTTCTCGACGTAAATTTGCACAGTTACTAGGCCTGGGTGCGGCAACCGTAGTCGTTAGGCCACCGCTTGCTTTCGCAAAGCCAACTCAGTCCACGGCCACGTCCTCAACAGCCGGAGGCGGCATCATCCGCTTGAGTGCGAATGAAAATCCTTATGGACCTTGTCCAAAAGCATTGCAGTCCATGACAGATTCATTCGGCCTCGCCTGCCGTTATCCGGACGAACACAACAACGCGCTAATTGATAAGCTGGCGAAGCTAAACAATGTCGATCGCAGCGAAATCCTGCTCGGGGACGGTTCAGGCGAAATTCTAAAGCTCTGCGCGGAAACGTTTACTGGACCCCAAAACGGAAAGCTTGTTGCGGCTGATCCAACTTTCGAAGCGATACTCAATAACGCCAGCGCGAATGGCGCTGAAGTAATAAAGGTGCCCCTGAACAGCAGCTTTGCGCATGACCTGCCGAAAATGCTTGCTGCTACGAAGGGAGGCTTGATTTATGTCTGCAACCCGAACAATCCCACTGCCAGCATCACGCCCAAGGACGAATTACGCGACTTCATCACGAAGACCCCGCGCGAAACAATGATTCTTGTGGACGAGGCATATTTCCATTTCGCGGACAGCTCTGATTACGAGAGCGTCATCCCGCTCGTGAAGGATCACCCGAACCTGATTGTTTCCCGCACGTTCTCGAAAATTTACGGCATGGCCGGATTACGCTGCGGCTATTGCGTCGCGCAAAAGGAAACGATCGAGCGAATGCGCCGAAACCAAATGTGGGACAGTGTCAACTGCATGGCGCTAGCTGCCGCGACCGCGAGCTTGGACGATCCAGATCATGTCCCAAACGGTCAGCGTTTAAACAAAGAAGCGAAACAATTCACGACATCCGAGCTCGAGAAGATGGGTTACAAATCAATCCCTTCTCAGGCCAACTTCATCATGTTCGATTGTAAGAGATCTGTCGTGCCGATTATCAAAGCGATGAAGGACCACAATGTCCACGTCGGCCGTTTGTTCCCCGCGCTGCCAAATCACATGCGCCTGACGATTGGAAAGAAATCAGAAATGGAAACTTTCCTAGCGGCGTTCCGAGAAGTAATTGGCTGAAGCTCAGTCGCGAACTGATGAGTTGTAGCGGCGGTTGTGTCAACCGCCGAACCAAAACAAACAGGCGCTTAGCACAAGCGCCTCTACAACGCACTACTTGGCAAGAAAGGTGAAATGGAAAGGTTTCTAGCTGCGTTTCGGGAAGGGATTGCCTAACGCTTCGCTGGCGGACTTAGAATCTCAACCGGTACGCCCAACCACTAAGCGGCCAGCTCGCGTTCTCGAAAAACCCGAACCGTGATCGCCACTGCGTGTTCCATAAATGATTCGTAGATTTTCGCGATAACGAAACAGTAGCGCTGATCAGCAAAAATGGCGGACTGAACCGGCTGCGACACGTTCCGTCGCCGGCGGGCTACTTCTGACAAACGTTCCACATTGACCTGAACATCGGTGATTCCAGAGAGATCCATATACCGATTAAAGGGGGCGTCCTGGATATACTCCTCCCGCTCGACAAATTCCCTCACACTATCAGCGAGAGCTCCGTCAAAAATCCCCGTCGGATGCCACGTCATCAAACGGAACTTCGGATAGTACACCGCGTCCGGAAAATCCTTGAGAATGGATTCTATGATCTCCTCGCTCACAGTATGTCCCTCAAGCCTGTGGTTTCAGATGGAATTTGCTCATGACGCCGACATTCCAATGATGCTTGCGATATTAGCCGTGGCGGAAGCTAACCGCTTCGTGCGCCACCAAAAAGACGCCCAGTACTCATCTCTGTCCACGAGCGACACGAGCAACAGGTAGGGCAGGCATATCAGCACGACGACCGGAACGAAAATCACCATGGCGATGATACCGCCAATAAATTTGATCAGCAAAATCACACGCTTGCGTATTTTTACGTCTAACAAGATGCAAGATCAGCGACCGCGCGAACTACAAGCGACTTTCGCATAAGTAAAGAAGCTAGGCATAAGGATAGGCCGCGCTTCGCTGCATCGCCTGGTTAGGCCTTGTTGGGATTCGCGTCGAGTCCTGGCATTTTGAATTCTTTCCAGCGGCGTTCCTGCTCGGGTGGTGGAACATCCTCGACCTGTGTGGCAACCCACCAAATGTTGCCGCAGGGGTCTTTGATGCCGCCATACCGCTGACCGGAAGGCAACGTCATCATCGGAAAAACAGAAACCCCGCCGGAGCTGAGCGCGCGGCGATAGACGGCGTCGCAATCCGTCACATACAAGTAAATTGAGGTGGGCATTGGCCCAAACTCTGAGGTCGCATCGGCCAGCATGAGCATCGAGTCCCCGATTCGCATCGTGGCGTGCATAATTGCGCCATCTTGTCGCTTTTGCTGGAAGATCAACTTGCCCTCGAACGCTGCGGAAATGAACTCAACCAACCGCGATGCGCCTTGGGCGAACAGGTAAGGAGTAACGGCGTGGAATCCTTCAGGAATCGGTTTTATAGACATTTGATTGTGAAGGGTTGATTCTGGCGCAGAGCTGCATGGTCTAACGAGAATTGGACCGAATTTCTCGATCTAATCCAAGCTTCTTCACAAATCACTTCTCGCTGAATTCCAGCGCGCCGTCTTTTGCATCGACGCGAACAGTTTGGCCTTCACGGACTTTGCCTTCGAGGATATCGATGCTGAGCGGGTCGAGAATTTCTTTTTGAATGGTGCGCCGGAGCGGACGCGCACCGTAAACGGGATCGTAACCTTCGCGCGCCAATAGTTCCTTCGCTGAATCGGACAACTTGAGCGTGATCTTTTGTTGCTCTAGCCGTTTCGACAGACGGCCGAGTTGGATCTCAACAATCTTTTTCAGATCGTCTTCGCTCAACCGATCGAAAATGATGATCTCATCTACGCGATTGAGAAACTCCGGACGGAAATGCGCGCGCAATGCATCCGTCACCAGGCGCCGGCGCGCTTCTTTCGATTCTTCCTCGGTGATGTACTGCGAACCGATGTTCGAAGTCATGATGATGACCGTGTTCTTGAAATCGACCGTCCTCCCTTGCCCGTCCGTGATCCGTCCGTCATCGAGCACTTGCAGCAGCACGTTGAACACGTCCGGATGCGCTTTTTCAATTTCGTCGAAGAGCACCACGGAGTACGGCCTGCGTCGAACTGCTTCGGAAAGTTGACCGCCTTCTTCGTAGCCGATGTATCCCGGCGGCGCGCCAATCAATCGCGCTACCGTGTGTTTCTCCATGTATTCGCTCATGTCGATTCGGACCATGGCGTTTTCGTCGTCGAACAAGAATTCTGCGAGCGCCCGCGACAATTCCGTCTTGCCGACTCCAGTCGGCCCGAGAAAAATGAATGAACCAAGGGGGCGATTTGGGTCCTGCAGGCCCGCGCGTGCACGGCGCACCGCGTTCGACACCGCTTTGATTGCTTCGTCCTGTCCGACAACGCGCAAATGCAAATGCTCTTCCAGTTTTACCAATTTTTGACGCTCGCCTTCCTGCAATCGCGAGACTGGAATGTGCGTCCAACTCGAAACAACTTCGGCGATGTCTTCCTCGGTTACTTCTTCGCGAAGGAGCGATTTCTTGGCGTTGGCACTTTTCGCGGTGGCATCGGCCAATTTCTTTTCGAGCTCGGGAATTCTTCCGTACTGAATCTCACTTGCCCTGGCCAATTCACCTCGACGCTGCGCGCGCTCGAGCTCGGTGCGAAGTTGATCGAGTTCCTCTTTCCATTTCCGTTGTTCTTCAAGAACCGCTTTCTCTTTCTGCCATTCGGCTTTGAGCGCCGAGGATTTTTCCTTTAGTCCAGCGAGTTCCTTCTCGAGTTTTTTCAAACGTTCCTTGCTCGCGGGATCCTTCTCTTTCTTGAGCGCCTGCCGTTCCATCTCATGCTGCATGACCTCGCGCTCGATCACATCAATCTCTGTTGGCATCGAATCGAGTTCGATCTTCAGACGCGATGCCGCTTCATCGACGAGGTCGATAGCTTTGTCCGGTAAAAACCGATCAGTGATGTACCGCTGCGATAGCACCGCTGCGGCGACGAGCGCACTGTCAGTAATACGGACGCCGTGATGCACTTCGTAGCGTTCCTTTAATCCGCGGAGAATTGCGATGGTATCTTCCACTGTCGGCTCGTTCACCAAGACTGGCTGGAAGCGGCGTTCCAGCGCGGCGTCTTTCTCGATGTATTTTCGATACTCGTCGATGGTGGTCGCGCCGATTGTGCGCAGCTCGCCTCGCGCCAGCATCGGCTTGAGCATATTCGACGCATCGACAGAGCCTTCCGCTGCGCCTGCGCCGACGATGGTGTGCAGTTCGTCGATAAACAAAATGACCTGGCCCTGCGCATCGGTTACTTCTTTCAAAAACGCTTTGAGGCGATCTTCGAATTCGCCGCGAAACTTTGCGCCTGCGACCATCGCGCCGATGTCCATCGCGATGATTCGTTTTTGCTTTAGTGAATCTGGGACGTCGCCGCTGATGATTCGCCGCGCGAGGCCTTCTGCGATTGCTGTCTTGCCCACGCCAGGATCGCCGATGAGCACCGGGTTATTTTTCGTCCGGCGCGACAACACCTGCATGATCCGTCGAATTTCGTTATCGCGTCCAATCACCGGATCGATCTTGCCGCGTCGAGCCAGTTCGGTCAGATCGCGGCCGTATTTTTCCAATGTCTGATATTTGCCTTCAGGATTTTGATCGGTCACTCGCTGCGAGCCGCGCACCTGCTGAAGACCCTGCATCAGCTTATCGCGCGTGACGCCGAGTTCTTTCAGCAATTTGGCCGCAGGAACATTGGCGCCAGCCAGGGCCAGCAAATAATGCTCAGCGCTGGTGAACTCATCCTTTAGTTTGGACATCTCCTTCTCCGCAGAGTCCAGAACGGTGCGGAGTTCGTTCGAGAACCGCAGATCAGCAGCGGCACCATGGATTTTTGGGCGACGCTCCAACTCGGAGCGCAGCCGGTCGCGCAATTGATCTACATTCGCCCCAATCTTTTCGAGGAGCGGCCGGGTTATCCCCTCGCCCTGGTCCAGAAGAGCTGATAGAAAATGCTCATTGGTAATTTCCGGGTGATTACTTTGGGAAGCCAGGTCCTGTGCTCCCTGCAGCGCTTCCTGCATCTTCTGCGTGTATTTATCGATGCGCATGATTCAAAAGATAGTGAACGCGCGCTTGAGTGGCAATTCACCGTTTGGGTAGCGCATCCGCCTGGCGTGGTGGCGAACGCGTCCTCGCGGCCGCGAACTTTTCCGTTTGTGTGTCAACTAGCAAAAGAACATTGCGTAAAAAAGATCGTTTCGGCGGGGAAGCCGAAACCAGCACGCGAGACGCGTGCACTAGGCAGAATTACGTGTTCGCGCGCTCGTCCATTGCAGCCGCGCTTCATCCCGTCTATGAGTGTTTGCGATGGCCGAGAAAGAAAAATGGATTGGACCGAAAGCGCTTGCGCTTTTGCGGCCGGGAGCGTTTCGCCGCTACATCATCGGTTCGCTCATTTCCGACAGCGGCACATGGATGCAAATGATGGCCCAAAGCTGGGTCATGAGCGGACTCACCAACAAGGCGATCCTGCTTGGCCTGGTGAATTTTGCCGCCGGCTTGCCGGCACTTGCTCTCGCTCCAACGGCCGGCTCGCTCGCTGATAGATGGGATAAACGCAAGATCCTGATTGCAACGCAAATTGTGCAGATCATTTTCGCGATCGCTTTGGGGTTTTTGGTAATGAGCGGGCAGATTCGCATCTGGCATATTATCTTTTTTGCGTTTCTGCTGGGTGTTGCGTTCTCCTATGAGATGCCTGCCATCTCCGCACTTGTGCCAGAACTGGTGAAGCGCGACGAGATCGCAGCCGCCGTTGCGCTTGATCGATCTGTGTTTCATGGATCGCGGCTGATTGGGCCGTCGGTGGCCGGTTTATTTGTCGGATGGTGGGGCGCGGCATCGGCATTTTTCACGAATGCGTTTTCTTTTGTGGCACTCATCGTTGCGCTTATCTCGCTGCCAAAGCGGCCCGTCGGCACGGCCGAGGAAGAAGAACAACGCCGCAGCGGCATCATGGAAGGTTTTCGTTATGTCCGCTCTAATCGCATTATTCTAGCTCTAATCGCACTGATAGCGTTGAATACGATTTTCGTTTTCCCAGCCATCTCGGTTATGCTGCCCCTCTACGTGCGCGATATTCTCCATTTGGGAGCGCAAAGCATGGGGTGGCTAATGGCGGTATCTGGTAGTGGCGCTTTCCTTGGCTCGATCGGCTTGCTTAGCGTCGCGCGCGAACACCGCTTGAGATTCATGAGCGGAAATGTGGTGGCGATCGCTTTGGGAGTATTTCTCATGTCACGCTCGCAAGGTTTTCTCCTTACGGCGTGTGCCATGGGAGCCATCGCTATCGCTCTCTCGATGAACTTCGGTCTAGCCAACACGATTGTGCAGGAGCAGGCGCCAGCGCACCTGCGCGGTCGCGTGTCGGCGGTGGTGGGCATGAGTTTTTTCGGCTTAATGCCCGTTGCCGGTCTGATCGCACCCGGCTTCTCCGATCTGATCGGAATGCGAACCACTCTCGGGATCGCCTCAGTGATTTACGGAATCGCGGCAGCCGCGGTTCTGAGTCTTGCTGGACGCCACGTTTGCGATCGCCCGGTTTCCCCCGCGCCCGCGCCTGAGATTGAGCCGGTCTGCTGAGGGAGCGCGTTTCACCGGAACGCCCTATAATTCGTTAGTTAATGATTTCGTTCTCCACATGTTGGAATTCCAATCGCCATACCAACGGCGACGCGATGCTGCGCGAGATCAAAAACAAACTTGGCTTTGACTTGATTGAGCTGGATCACGGTGTCCGCAGATCGCTGATGCCAGGAATTCAAAAGTTATTCGATGCTGGTGAGATCCACGTCAGCAGTCTGCATAATTTTTGCCTGCCACTCGCCGAGGCCCCAGGAGCTTCGCCGGACTGTTATAAATTTTCCGCAGCGTCAGCCGAGGAACGCGAGCGCGCCGTGACGCAAGCACTTCAGGCAATTGATCTCGCCGGGCAATTAAACGCCCCGTTCGTTATATTGCATCTGGGACAGTTCAACATGCCGCCAATTACTGATCGGTTGATCGCGATGGCGAAAACGGGCAGATACCTCTCGCGAAAATATGTGAAAATGAAAATCAGTGCCGTGCAAGAACGAGAAAAAGGTGCGCCCGAATGCCTGGAGCGCGTAAAGAACTGCCTGAGCCGCATCATCGAGTATGCCGCTCCGAGGAATGTTAGGATTGGTTTGGAAGCCCGGCGCGATTATGAACAAATTCCAACTGAGCGCGAATTGATCGAGCTGCTCGAGGAAATGAACTCCCCGCAGCTGGGTTACTGGCACAATTTCGGCCACTCTCAAATTAAAGAGAACCTGGGATTCATTGATCACGCCGAATGGCTGCGCTCGATCGGTCCGCGCGCGTTTGGCTGCCAAGTGCAAGACTGCATCTGGCCTGCGCGAGATCATCAACCGCCCTTTACCGGAGGTATCGATTTTGAGAAACTTGTTCCGCTTCTTCCCACAAACTGCTTATTTGTCTGGGAAATGAGCGCGAATAGGACAGCCGATGCAATCCGTCAGTCAGTCCAAATGTGGAAGGAACGCTTCGGCGAATGAAAAAAATCCTGATTACTCTTTTCCAGCTTAGCGTCACCATCGCGGTGCTTTACTGGGTTTATCACGATCCCAACAGGCGCGCGCAGATGGTTGAGGCGATCCGGAACGCTCAATATCGCTGGGTTGCCCTCGGAATCCTGGCATACATGGTCGTGGAAACTGCCGCCGCTTTTCGCTGGCACGTTTTACTGAAGGTCCAAAAAATCCATCTGAGCCTTCCACGTCTCTCGGGTTTGTTCTTTATCGGCATGTTTTACAATCAGTTTCTGCCCGGAGGCACGGGCGGCGATATCATAAAAAGCTATTATCTGCTCAAGGAAACGCCGGACAAAAAAGCAGGCGCATTGCTCGCCGTCGTGTTTGATCGTTTCATTGGCCTTGTTGCTTTGGTCGCCATTACCGTCACGCTCATCGGGCTGCGCTATGATTTCCTCGCACAAACTACCGAGACGCGAAACCTGCTCTGGCTCTTGCTTTTTCTCCTGGGCACATCCGTCCTAACGTTGATATCCACTTTTATAATCAGCGGATTTAACTTATTCCATTCGTTGCCAGAGAAGTTCCCTGGTCGCGACAAACTGATCGAGATTTCCGCCGCGTACCATCTTTATGCCCATCACTGGCGCGCAACGCTCGTTGCGTTTGGAGCATCTCTCATAGCGCACCTGGCCACGTTCGCCACTTTTCTCTGTGCCGCTTATGCGCTGGGAGCACCGGTTCCCGTAGTCAACTTCTTCGCCGTGATGCCGGTGGAACGCACCATCTCCGCACTGCCGATCAGTTTCGCGGGAATCGGCCTTCGGGAAAAGGTCTTGCAGATCATGCTCAGCGGCCTTTGTGGAGTACCCGAAGCCAAGGCTATTCTTATCGGCTCTCTTAGCTTTCTCATCATCCTTGTCTGCTGCCTACCAGGCGCACTCGTCTATCTGTTCTACAAGCCGAGTGGAGCGGTCGCGCGCGTGAAAATGCGGGAGATGCAACACGAAGTCATCGCGCTAGAACATGAGATGGGCGAAGCGGAATGAATGAGCGTTGGGCGTTTTCTTCACGATGAGGCGGCATCGACGGCGTCCATTCGTCGCTGCTACCTTCGCCATGACTGTCGATGGCAAGGTTACCACGAAGAATTTGTCGCCGGTAGATTTCACCTCGCGCGAAGACAAGTTGCACTTGTTTCGGCAGCGCGCTTCGGCCGATGCAGTATTGATCGGACACACCAGTTTAAAGCGTGACAACGTCCGGCTCGGCCTGCCAGCTGATATGCAGAAAACCAGAGTGAAGCGTGGTCAGAGCGGCTGCCCGCTACGCGTGATTGTTTCCAACGAAGGCAGGATCGACCATCGTCTGAAGATTTTTCAATCGAGTGTTTCGCCTATCATCATTTTTTCCACGAAACGGATGCCAGGGAAATATCAGCGAGCCCTGGAGAAGAAGGCGACGCTCCATCTTAGCAATTCAAAGCATGTCGATCTTGCCGGCATGCTGCAAACCTTGCGCAGTACATACAAGGCCCGCACAGTTGCATGTGAAGGCGGACCCACTCTCTTTCGGTCATTATTAGAACAAGGCCTTGTCGATCAGCTTAATCTAACTATTGCGCCTTATATGTTCGGTGGAGCAAAGGCTCCGACGCTGACCGGCCTGAGCATGAAATTCCTGCCTGCCAGTGTGCATTGTTCATTGAGCGACATGCGTACGATCGAAGACGAGTGCTTTCTCACCTATCGAATCAAGCATCGGCGGCGGCGCCGGAACTAGGCTCTTCCTTGCGACGCGGTCGCCGCACAAGTTCGCCCTCGCAGTTCGGACAAACGAAGTTCAATTGCCCGGCACAGTTCGCGCAATAGGTGCACTCGTAACTGCAAATGTATGCGACTCCGCTCGGTGCAAGCGCAGCTCCGCATTTTTCGCAGACGCTCTTCAGTTCTAGCCCCATTTTCTGTTTTCTATTCTCGAAGAGCGCCACAAATCGTTCAACAACGAAAGCGTAGTCTGGGTTGCTCGGTTTTTAGCGTGTGGTGACTAACCACTTTGTGTACGCTCGCGGTGTTTCTCGGAGGAACTGGTATGCTCAAACTAGCAAAGTGCTTCATTGCAATCGCGGTTGTCGTCACATCGCAAACAACCGGATCAATTGCTGCGGAATGGGATCGAACCGTGCTGCCGCGTCCGCTTCAGCCGTTCCAAGGCGTGACCAAGCGTACGCTGGAAGGGTCTGTCGCGGCCTTTACCCCGCCGGTGAAGGCTCCGCCCAATGCGCCGAACATCCTGCTTGTCCTGATTGATGATGCGGGATTCGGCAATCCGTCGACGTTCGGTGGGCCCGTCGCGACGCCCACGTTCGAGAAACTAGCGGTCGAGGGACTTCGTTACAACCGATTCCACGTCACCGCGCTTTGTTCACCGACGCGCGCGGCGTTGTTATCGGGGCGAAACCATCACGCGGTAGGATTTGGTTCGATCTGCGAACTGATCGGCGGCTGGCCTGGCTATAGCACGAACTGGCCAACGAGCGCCGCGTCCATCGCACAGATTCTGCAGGGCAACGGCTACAACACGGCCGCGATCGGCAAGTGGCATCTTACCCCTGACTCACAGCAGGGGCCCGCGGGTCCCTTTGATCGTTGGCCGAACGCGCTTGGCTTTGATTATTTCTGGGGATTCCTGGGAGGAGAAAGCGGTCAGTTCGATCCCGTGCTTGCAGAGAATAACCGCGTCA
>JBKPLM010000178.1:0-5876 GCA_046731655.1 Verrucomicrobiota bacterium
AAAGAGTCCATGTCGATTCAGGAATTCGTCGCCGTGGCACCGGAAATTCTAACCTCCATTCAACAGAACCTTCTTGAGCGGGCGAAGACGTTCCGAGAGGCAAACACGCGGGTGATTGAATCAAAAAAAGATTTCTACGATTTCTTTACGCCGAAAAATTCCAACAAACCGGAAATCCACGGCGGTTTTGCTCTCGCGCATTGGAATGGCTCACGGGAAGTGGAAGAACAAATCAAGAACGACCTCAAAGTCACCATTCGTGTTGTTCCGCTGGATGATTCGCCAGAACCCGGGAAATGTATTTTCACTGGCGAACCAAGCGTGCGGCCCGTTGTTTGGGCGAAATCGTATTAAGGTCCTGGGGAGCGCATTTTGACTTATGCGAGTTATGGAAAGCATGTAAGTTGACGGGGCGATCATCGTTCGTTTATTTCCGCGCTGCCGATGGAACTGACGCTGTACAGCCGCAAGTGGTGTTCGTGGTGCATCGACGCGAAGGATTATCTTCAGGAGAAGGGATATCGTTTCCAGGAAATTGATGTCGGTATAGACCGCGAAGCATACGAAGATATGAAGAAGCTTTCCTCTCAGACGTATGTGCCCACGTTCGTGGCGGGTGATAAGGTTTTGGCCAATTTCGATACCAACCAGCTCGAAAGATTTCTAACCGAGCACCAAATCAATCCGCAGGAAACCAATTCCTGATGCTTTTTGGCTTCTTTCTTACACTTGGCGTAGCGGTGCTCAGCGCCGGCTTGCGCAGTTTTCAAAACTCGTATACGCAAAAGGCCGGCGCGCTCGGAATTCTCGCTGCCACTTTTCTCGGTGTTTATTTTGTCACTGGCAATTGGATATGGGGCTTTGTGGGCGCAATGAGCTGGCTCTTTCTGCCGTGGTTGGAAATTCTCACTCGGATTCGGGCCTTGCGGCTTCCCAAGGAAAAACGGCTTCGACCGAAAAGCCCGCCGTCTTCGGACTCATTTCCGGCGCTGAGCGAAATCACCCGCGAGATCGAGGAGGAAGGTTTTGTCCACGTAGGCGACGCGGGATGGGATTGGGAAGATTATCGGCAATTTTTCCGACTATTTTATAGAGAAGAGGATCGAGCCCAGGCCGCCATCTGCCTGAACGAACAGCGTGATTTCTCGTTTTATTATTTGCGCATTTCATCGCGCGCCAAAGGCGGCACGGTTTGGACGACCTGGAATTATCCGCTCTCCTACGGCTTGAAGCTTACTCCCCTGTTCCGCATTAATCGACAACGGCCGGACCGTTCATTCTGGCAGCTTTATCAAAGCCATCGCGATTTTCTCCGGCGAAACGGCGTGAATCCGGCGGCAATCGACCCGCTCGACGAAGAACAGATTGAGACGGAAATGGAGAACGATCTGCGGGATCAAATCGCGCACAACATTCATAAAGGCGTTCTCAAACAAACGGCAGCAGGCGACGTAAAATATTCCTGGCGCGGGATGTTTTATCTTTGGTGTCAGTTTCTAGTTGATCTCGTACGGTTGTAGTTTGCTCTGTGTCATCCCGAGCGAAGCGAGGAACCCCACAGTTGGGCAGCTTCGAATGGGTAGCTAAATGGCGTGACTCAACAGGCCTGCGTGAGATTCCTCGCTTTCGCTCGGAATGGACCACTGGCGCGGGAAAATTATTCGTTTACTGACCGCTAGATGCAGCAAGTTTCCATGTTCATTTGAACTTGCCTTCGTATCAATTCGGCCGATCATACAATATGCTAACCGAGCGGCAGAGACGAGTTCTCGATTTCATCCAGCGCGATCAACGCGAGAAAGGGATCACGCCAAGCACGCGTGAAATCCAAAATCATTTCGGGTTCGCCAGCCAAACATCGGTAATGCAGTACATTGCCGCGCTGGAGCGAAAGGGTTTTCTCGATCGGCATGCCCGCAAGGCGCGAGCGTTGATCACTCCAGCCATGAAGGTCAGGATTACCGATATTCCGATCTACGGGCAGATTCCTGCCGGTATGTCGGCGTTGACCGAGCAGACAATTGAGGGCCACGTGTCCCTCGATGCCCGCTCAGCCAATGTGCAAAAAAATCGGGGCACGTTTGCTTTGCGCGTCCGCGGCGATTCAATGATTGGCGCGCACATTGTTGATGGGGACATTGTGATTTTGGAAGATGCCAAAGACGTGCACGACGGCGACATTGTTGCGGCATTGATCGACGGCGAAACAACATTGAAACGTTATGTCGTCGAGCGCGGCCGGCCATATCTCAAAGCGGAAAACCCGCGGTACCCGGATTTGGTTCCGGCCCGCGAACTCAAGATTCAAGGCGTAATGGTGTCGCTGATCCGAAAGCAAGGACGCCGGAAACGGCATTGATTGGAAGTGTCGAAGTCTGGAAGCCAGCGGCTTCCAATATCGGGCGCTGTAGACGTAGAGATCGGCAGAATATAGTTCAAAGGTCCCAACCTCACGGGGCGAGAGCGAGGTAGTATAATAATGTTCACTTGAACATATAAACTGATCATGCCATTTTCTTCGATGGCCATGAATGGGAAGATTATTGATCTGCGCAATCTTCTTGCGATTCGTTTTCCGCAGACGCCCACGCCCGTGGGAAGGCGTTTGGTCACGGGTTTAGCTTCCTTCGATCAACCTATTGGCGGCGGCTTGCCCAAAGGGGCAATCACCGAATTGATCAGCCCACGAGAAAGCGCGGGGAGCGCATCGCTCGTTCAAGCCTTCATCCATGGCGCGTATCGCGATAAGTATTTCGTGGCGCTGATCGATGGGCGTGATTCGTTCGATCCTTGTGTGTTGGCCAATTCCATTCTGCGTCAGTTGCTTTGGGTGCGTTGCAGTAAACTCATTGAAGCAGTTAAAGCGGCGGATCTCCTCTTACGAGATGGCAACTTTCCCTTGGTGATTATCGATCTGATTCTCAATTCACTGGAAGAATTGCGCAAAATTCCGCAAACAACCTGGTATCGCTTGCAACGACTGGTCGAATCGGTGCCCACAGCATGTCTGGTGCTCACCCGATATGAAATGGTCAGCAGCGCACAACTGAAGCTTGTGCTCGAAAATTCCTGGAATCTGGAAACTTTGGAAAAGCAGAAGGCGATTTCCCAACTGCGCATCGTTGTAAAACGATCGCATCTCAAATCAGTAGTACCGCCTTCGGTCGCCGCGGCGACCTACGGCGGGGCAAGCAGTGGTCGATGGTGAATTAAAGTGATGTTTGCGACGATTTATTTGCCGAACTTTTATTTGCAGGCCGCTATGCGGCATCAGCCCGGCCTTTGCACAAAACCGGTAGCCTTAATCGAAGAACAGGACAGGAAACCTATGATCATTCAGCTGAACGATGTCGCAGAAAAGGCGGGGATCTATAAAGGAATGACTCCAAGTCAGGCTCTGGCGCGATCTTTACGGGTCGTGATCAAAGTGCGGGCGCGCCAGCAGGAAAAATCGATCCAGGAAATCTTGCTTCACTACGCATTTACCCTCAGCCCATTTGTTGAAGCAACTGCACCGGGCATTTGCACAGTTCAATTTACAGATCACCGCTATCTACAGGCAAAAGTTGTGTGTGTTATCAAGCAATTAGCGAAATGTGAAATCTCGGCTCAAGCGGGAATTGCTCCTACGCCAGACACCAGTTTTCTTGCAGCACATCTGGCAGAGCCGGTTTTGCAGATCGAGAATGAAAAAGAATTTCTTGCTCCTTTGCCGATAGAAGTTCTCGAAACAGTTTCCCCGGATTTTTGATGGAGATATTGCCGCGCGAACTTCGCCATCGCGCGCGCGACCGCTGATCAGCGGTTCTTCTTCGATTTCCCGATGGTTTCAGTTTGCTTTACAACGAAGGATTTCACTCGGGCATACTCCTTTTGAACGCCGTTGGCGAAATCGTGCGGTCCGTACTCGAACAGCACAACGAAACAAAAAGTTAGAATCATGAACAGAACGAACCAAAAAAGGCCGCGCAAGAGCGCCATGCAAACAAACTAACGTGTGCGGACATGGCGATCAATACTGGCCGATTGAACGACAACGTCTTGAATGGCATGGCGAAACTGCCAAGCTATTTGACCATGCGCGTGCCGCTGCTCGATCTTAGCGAACAATATCGTTCCCTGGGTGACTCAATTCGCGAGGCGATTAACGACGTTCTGGCGAGCAGGTGTTTCATTCTTGGCCCAAAAGTAGAAGCGTTCGAGAAGGCGATGTGCGCGTATTGTAATACGCCACACGCGATTGGTGTTTCATCTGGAACCGATGCTTTGCTGGCTATTTTGATGGCGCTTGGAATCGGGCGCGGCGATGCCGTTATTACGACGCCTTACACATTTTTCGCTACCGCTGGATGTATCGCGCGCATCGGCGCGCGACCACTTTTCGCCGATATCGATCGCGAAACATACAACATTCGGTCATCCGCGATTGAGGAATGCATTGAGAAAAATTGTCAGCCTGACGCAGATGGCACATGGAAAACAAAGAGCGGAGAAAAAGTCCGCGCAATGGTTCCAGTTCATCTGTTTGGTCTGTGCTGCGAGATGGAAGCGCTCCGCAAGACTGCAGAACGTTACCATCTTGTTTTGATCGAAGACGCCGCTCAGGCGATTGGTGCGGAATTTCCATTTCCTGAGAGAATCGCCAAAGCTGGAACGATGGGCGAAGTTGGGCTGTTTAGCTTTTATCCTTCAAAGAATCTTGGAGCCGCCGGTGATGCGGGGATGGTCGTTTGCCGGGACGACGAATTGGCCAAAAAGCTGCGCAGTTTCAGAGAACACGGAATGGAACCGCGCTATTTCCATCATGTCATTGGGGGCAATTTTCGCCTCGACGAAATACAGGCGGCGATACTCGCGGTTAAGCTTTCATATTTGGAAAAGTGGGCAGCCGCACGGCGCGCCGCTGCGGATTTTTATGGCGCGGAATTGGCGCGCGTGGGATTGACTGAAAGGATCACTTTGCCCGCCGAACCCTACCGCGACCGTGGCCTAACGAATCATCACGTTTATCACCAGTACATTATCCGCACGCCGATGCGCGATGCTTTGCGCGAGTACCTGGGCAAACGTGAAATCGGGACAGCGATTTATTATCCGTTCGGACTCCACGAACAGAAATGCTTTGCCTATCTCGGCTACAAGAAAGGCGATTTTCCCGAGGCGGAACGCGCCGCGAGCGAGACACTCGCGCTACCCATTTACCCCGAGATTTCTCGCGAAGCCCAGCGACATGTCGTGAGCGCGATTGCCGAATTCTTCAGCTGAAGGTGCGTCCGAGGGCCAAACTACTTGCCAGCCGCAGAGTGCGAGCTATATGAACGCGAAACACCCTTGTCGCATTAACGGGTAGGTACCGAAGTGGCCAAACGGGGCAGACTGTAAATCTGCTGGCTTTACGCCTTCGCTGGTTCGAATCCAGCCCTGCCCAATCCCCTTTGCAATCCCTTACTTGGGAATCCTAATAGCCTCTTCGCTGGCCACCTTCGCGACGGCCACCGTATCCACCGCCGCCGCCGTAGCCGCCGCGTCCACCACCGCCGCCGGGTGGTCGCGATTCCCGCGGACGAGCCTCATTTACCGTCAATGCCCGGCCCTCAACGGTTTGGCCGTTGAATTTAGAGATGGCGTTTTGAGCGTCCTCTTCGGAACCCATCGTGACAAATGCAAAGCCACGCGATTTGCCAGTGAATTTATCTTGCATGAGGGTAACTTCCTGCACAGTACCGGCCTGTGAAAAAAGCTCCTGCAGTTCGTTTTCCGTCGTGTTGAAGGAAAGATTGCCTACGTATAGTTTAGTTCCCATTGAGTTTATTCTGGAAAAGGCCGCCAGGTCACTGTTCCCGCTTATCGGATTTCAAATCGCCACTGAATAAACT
>JBKPLM010000179.1:0-8796 GCA_046731655.1 Verrucomicrobiota bacterium
GTGAATCACCCTTTTTGTAAACGCGATGGCCGAATCCCATGATCTTCTCTTTCGTCCCAAGTTTTTTCATCAGCCAGCTTTCCGCATGATCCGGTGTTCCGATTTCCTCGAGCATCTTCATCGATTCCTCATTGGCGCCCCCGTGCAATGGTCCTTTGAGCGTTGCGACGGCTGACGTGACTGCGGCGTACATTCCTGCCAGGGTCGAAGCAGTCACGCGCGCGGCAAAAGTGGAGGCATTAAATTCATGATCAGCGTAGAGATTAAAAATCGTATCCAGCATTCGGATTTGCCAATCTTGCGGAACTTTGCCCTCTAACTTGTAAAAGAAATTGCCGGCTTGAGTGAGATCTGGTTTCTCGGGCAACAGTTCTTCTCCGTGCGAGATGCGCCAGCCGTCAGTGATCAAAGTGGAAACACGCGCGATCAGGCGGATCGACTTACGAATGTTGGCGTCGTGTGAGTTGTCGCTCAGGTCCTTGTCAAAAGCGCTCAGCATCGAGACGCCGGTGCGCAACATATCCATTGGATGAGTCTTGCTCGGCAGAAGCCGCAGCATTTCAATCACTGGACCCGGCAGGGCGCGTTCCGCCGCAATTTGTTGCGTAAACTCGACTAATTGTTTCCCATTGGGTAACTCGCCATTGAGCAACAGGTAAGCGACTTCCTCAAAACTCGCCTTCCGTGCCATCTCATGAATGTCGTAGCCGCGGTACATCAACCCCGCATTGGGATCGACCCAGCAAATCGCCGTTTCGCCCGCAATCACGCCCGCTAACCCCGGGCTGTATTCAGGTTTCTTTTCAGTAGGCATTGGTTCCTCTTTACTTGCGAATCGCAATCGTTCAACTCATCGGATTTAACCAGTTGAGATTCAACCTTCGCCCTTCCAACTTTCCGCTGCCGGATCGTAATCCAGCAATTCATAAAGCTGCTCTCGCGTCTGCATTTTCTCGATCCAACCTGACTGCGTGCCGGCCTTTTTCAGGGCGCGCAAAAATTCTTCCGTTGCATTCATCGAAACGCGAAACGCGCTCTGCGGAAAAATCACCATCCTGTAACCGAAATCCGAGAGTTCTTGAAACGAAAGGAGAGGACTTTTCCCGAACTCTGTCATGTTCGCTAGGAGCGGCGCTTTCACTTCACTGGCGAAAGCCTTGAATTCCTCCGCGTTTTGCAGCGCCTCGGGGAAAATCGCGTCCGCGCCTGCCTCAAGATAACGGCGGGAACGCTCTACTGCGCCGCCGAAATTTTCAACGGCGCGCGCATCCGTGCGCGCGATGATCAAGAAATCGTCGTCGCGACGTGCGCTGACCGCTGCTTTGATTCTTCCAATCATCTCGTCAACATCGACCACCGATTTGCCGGCAAGATGTCCGCACCTCTTCGGAAATTCCTGGTCCTCAATGTGACAACCAGCCAAACCGGCGGCTTCAAGCGCACGAATCGTGCGGGCGACATTCTCCGCACCACCGAAACCAGTGTCGGCATCGACAATTGCCGGTATCGCCACCGCATTTGCCACGTAGCCTGCGAGCCTCACGACCTCCGTCATTGACAGCAACCCGATGTCCGGCACGCCAGCAGTTGCGTTCGCCATTCCTGCGCCGCTGATGTACACCGCGTCAAAGCCGGCGCCCTCCGCCTGACGCGCGATGGCTGCGTTTGGTACTCCAGGCAACATCACCGGACCCGCTGCTATCAGCTGACGCAATTGTGCGGCTTTGCTTCTCTTTGTCATGCGGAGCGAAAGTCTTGCCCTGAGCGAAGTCGAATGGGTCGAGTCATCTCTTGCTATTTCTGCGGCATCTCCAATGCCTTCATCAGCTCATCAACATCTGCAGCCTCGTCGAGCTTCCACGCCAGATCGACAATCTTCTTCGCGCGCGTTCGACCAATCGCCGGCTCAACCAGCGCAAAGAACTTCTCTTCGACCTCTGAATCTTTCAGCGGGTTCTTCGCGTGCCCAAGCGGATAATCCACGCGTTTGGACAGGCGCCGGCCATCGGCAAGATCGACATGAACGATGTTGGCGACCGCGCCGGGATACATCGAACTCAACTCAGAATTGCGTTCCACCGTCACGTTCTCCAAAAATTTCCAAACGTTGGGATGGCCAAAGCGTTCGCGGGCGAATTGCCCGTCAGTCACTTCGCCGTCGATCAGCGCAATCGCCGTAATATAAGGCAGACTGTGGTCTGCCGTTTCGCGCGTTACCGGTTTCCACTTCTCCGGCTCGCTGCCGATGATGTCCACTGAGGCGTCGTGGCTTTCGATCGTCATCGATTTTACCTTTGCGGGATCGCCAATTTCCTTGCGCAACGACAGTACCGCTTCGATCGCGCTTTGACTGTGATATTCGGCCGGCCAAAACTTGATGCTCGTACTCAAAATCATTTCCGGCGCGCCGCGGAATTTTTCTCCGACATTTCCCAGCGAAACACCGAGTTGCTTTTCGAAAGCCATTTGTCCTTCGAAAATTGGTGCTGGCCCGGTCATTCCTGCGCGCGCAAGCAATGCCGAGTAAACACCACGCCGCGCCGCGTCCGCGAAGGCAACCCCCTTCCAATGCGAGAGTTCGCCTGCGCGCGACTGGCGCATCGCCGCGCACGCGACTCCGGCAATGTTCACTGCGTGTCGCGTTTTCTCCGGATCAAGTTTCATCAAGCGCGCGCACGCTAACGCCGTGGAGAAGGCTCCATAAGTCACGTGGTCCCAGCCGCGTGCGCGAATACTGGCCGCATCGCACAGTCGGCATTGCACTTCATACGCAAGCGCGATCGCGGCGATCAATTCGCGGCCGTTTGCACCCACGCTTTCTGCCGCAGCCAGCGCCGCGGAAATATTGTCGCTCGGATGCGCCGGTTCTTTTGAAAGATAAGTATCGTTGTAATCGAAGTAGCGGATGCAACAGCCGTTGGCGAATGCTGCCCAGTCAGGTGGCGCCTTGTGAGTCGTGCCAATGATTGTGGAACCATTTTTAGCCGAAAAATCGGAAGCGACTTTTCTCGCGATCGCACAGGGCTCTTCGTTCCATGCACCCAGCGCACATCCCAGCGAGTCAATAACACGCCGTTTTACTTCGTGGACGACTTCTTTGGAAAGATCTTCAAACCGAAATGAGGAGGAATAACTAGCGAGTTGATGAGCAAGTGTGGTCTTCATGGAAAAGTTGCAATTTCAATCTGCCGACGAATGGCGCTTGAGCAAGACGTGTAATCGCACAGTTCTGGGGAGCGCACGCTTGTAGCGTGCTGGTTTCGGCATTTTGCCGAAACGAACTTTCTTTGGGTTCGTTTGCACCCCGCGCGTAGAACGTGCAGAAAAGTTCGCGATCGTGGAACGCGACCGCCAGCACGCTGGAAGCGTGCGCTCCCCAATCCGCTTGCCCGCGCTTCGCGCTCGTCGCAAACTCTACCCGTGAGCGAATTTCAGTTTGGCGGAGAATTTGTCTGGCATCCGACGCCGGAGCTCGTCGCACAATCAAATCTTCAGCGCTTCATCGAGAAACATGAGCTTGGTTCGTACGATGAGCTGATGCGACGATCGACAACCGACATTGAGTGGTTCTGGGACGCGGTGCTGAGCGATCTCGATATCCAGTTTTACAAACCGTACTCGCGTGTGGTCGATCTAAGCCTCGGCAAAGCCTGGGCGGGTTGGTGTGTCGGCGGCGAAATGAACATCGTTCACAATATGCTCGATAAATACGCCGGCACCGAGGTCGACAATCGCGTTGCCATCAAGTCCGAGACCGAAGACGGCACTACCCGGTCCCTCACCTACAAAACATTGCGCGTGCAAACCAACGAGATGGCTGCCGCGTTACGCAGCCTCGGTCTCGGGAAAGGGGACGCCATCGGCGTCTTCATGCCAATGGTGCCCGAGATTGTGATTGCAATGCTCGCGATCATTAAAATCGGCGGAATTTTTCTCCCGCTCTTCTCCGGCTTCGGCGCCGCGGCGATTATTTCGCGGCTCAACGACGCCGAGGCAAAAGCGCTTTTCACCGCCGATGGAACTCGTCGACGCGGAAAATTTTGTGCGATGAAACCAGTCGCGCATGAGGCGGCGTCGCAGATCTCCACGCTGAAACATTTGATCGGTTTAGAAACTGCAGATGATCAGCAAGCGGAGCGCTTGCCCTACAAAACGCATTCATGGCGCGACCTGATAAATCTAGCACGTCCCGACTCTCGACAACCAACGGAACTCACATCGGCGGAAGATCCGATGATGATCATCTACACCTCGGGCACGACCGGCCGACCAAAAGGTGCGGTCCACACGCATTGCGGATTTCCAATTAAATCCGCGCAGGACATGCGTCACGGACTGGATCTGCACCCGGACGAAACTCTTTTCTGGATGACCGACATGGGTTGGATGATGGGACCATGGGAAGTTTTCGGTACTTTGCTGCTGGGCGCGACAATGATGCTTTACGATGGCGCGCCCGATTTCCCGGGGCCGGACCGCGTCTGGTCGTTGGTAGACCGACATAAAGTGACTGCGCTAGGTGTCTCCCCAACATTGATCCGCTCGCTGCGACGTCACGGCGATGAGATCGTGCATCAGCACGACCTTTCGTCGCTGCGCAAATTCGCGTCTACCGGCGAACCGTGGAATCCCGATCCATGGATGTGGCTCTTCCAAAACGTGGGCCGTGGAAAACTTCCGATCATTAATTATTCCGGCGGCACGGAGATCTCCGGTGGGATCGTCATGGGTAATGTGCTCACACCGATGAAACCGTGCGCATTCTCTGGACCGCTGCCAGGAATGGCGGCCGATGTTGTCGATGAAAATGGAAAATCGGTGCGCAGACAAGTGGGCGAACTGGTGATTCGCGAGCCCTGGATCGGAATGACGCGCGGTTTTTGGAAAGATCGCGAGCGCTACATCGAGACGTACTGGTCGCGTTTCCCGGACGTGTGGGTGCACGGCGATTGGGCAGCGGTCGATGACGACGGACTGTGGTACATTTTAGGGCGCAGCGACGATACGATTAAAATTGCCGGTAAACGTCTTGGTCCGGCAGAAGTGGAATCGATTCTCGTGGCTCATGCGCAAGTGAGCGAAGCGGCGGCGATCGGCGTGCCGGATTCAATCAAAGGCGAGGCGCTGGTTTGCTTTTGTGTTTTGAAAAAGGGAGCAGCTGGCGATGTCGCTCTGGCAGGCGAATTAAAAGAGAATGTTGCGCGCGATTTAGGCAAAGCGCTTGCCCCACGGAACGTGGTTTTTGTAGCCGATATACCAAAGACGCGGAACGCAAAAGTGATGCGCAGAATCGTCCGCGCCGCCTATCTGGGAGAAAAACTCGGAGACACATCAGCCTTGGAAAACCCAGCGTCGTTGGATGAAATTAAGGGCGCAGCGGCAGCGACGCAGCGCGCTTGATCTGTTTATTCTCCGCGCAGGGTTCTGATTTCCTTGCTCAGCCAATCGGCTTCGTCGGCGAAACCGTCCTCACGGGCGACGCGTTCGAGGGCGCCATAACGTTCGAGCACATCGAAGCCGACGCTCCATTGCAATTTGCGCAAACAAACCGGGCAGAGATGCAACGGGCGACGATCGCTTTCGGCCAGATGATTCGAGCCGTTCATCAGGCAATTGAAAAAAGTGCAGTGAACCAGCCCAAACATATGACTGGTCTCATGCGCGAGCACCTTACGGCTTCGGCGCAGCAGGAGCGTTTCATAGCCGGGGTTGCGTGGTTCGCCATAAAATGCCGGATCATAACGCGCAAAGCTGTAAACGCCCACGCGCTCGCGCAGCGAAGCCTGGCCGAACACGAAGTTCCACGACGGCTCGGGGTAAAGGTCTTCCATGGTGATTGCCAGCACGCAGAACGCATCCGACGGCACGCGGGCTTTTAGAAAATTGAGAACGTCGCCCGTGAGAACTTGTAAACTGCCTGTGTGCGGATTGCGGCGGGTGGTGAGCCTGGCGGCGTCGAATGATATCGTCGGAAGAGCTTTGACTTCCATGGAGAAGAACGCGGTTGCGAACCCGCGCAGCTTCTCGATCGACGGGCTGCGATCCTCGACGAACTCGCCGAGCGGTTGAAGATAAATAACGTGCCGCGACTCGGTAGGGCGGTTCGGGTGCGACGCCTTGAACTCGTCGAAGGTCTGTCCCGACTCTGGATGGACGGCGAGCCAGTCGTGGGGGCCGGGTTTTGGGATCGGCTCAAATTTGGATGCATCGGCCGAAAACGCGCGGCGAAGAACAGGCGACAATCGTGTGATATCGCCGACCGCTGCGCGTCTCGCGTCTGGGCCTGGCGGTTCGAAGGCCATGCTAAGAAGCGCCACGCCAACAATGGCGGCAGTTTTCCACACAAGCCAGCGAACTCAGCACGTGGTATGAAACAACCCGCCGGCCGGCTCGTTTTCCGCGAGTTTGTTATAAAGCGCCACAGCTTCCTTTGTCGGCAATACGTGTGCGGCGACGTGCCGCTCCTTCAAAAACTCCAACGTCTCGCGCGGAACATGAAGGCATTCGGCCATTCCGCGCGAAAGCACGATCACTCTAGCTCCGTGATCCAGCAATTCCTGCACATCTGCAACTTGAATCCCAGGATTGTGGCTGGTTCCGGTCTCGCGCCAGTTCCAATCACGCGAGCCACCGGGAAAAAGCTTTGCATCTTTGTAAGGCTCGGCCTTTCCCTCGATCTCAAGTCGGCCCCAGGAAACGTGTTTGATCCGCGGCGAAGGATTTGTGCTTTCCACAATATAAGATTCGCGGGCGACCAAGTGCGCAGTCGTCTAGCAAATACCAAGGCGTTGTGATCGCGAAGTGTACGCTACGCTGGTTCCCGCCCCCGCGCTCGGCCGGAGCAAAAACAGCCGGTCGAAGCAAGCAAACCGGATGATCGATTAAAAATTGAAGAGGGTGATCAAGCCCGGTAGCAGTTTGACGAATTGCCAAAGGGTCGCGGGGAAATCCCAGGATCTTTCTCGCGCTCCAATGACTTGAGCGGACGACCCAAAGTTTTGTCGTGCAGAGCCACCTCAACCAATAAATCGCAGGTAACTGTGAGAAAAAGACTAAACTTTCCCGGTGAAACTGACGTTCCTCGGCACCCGCGGTGAGATCGAGAAGCGGACGCGACGCCATCGTCTGCATACTTCGCTGATGGTGTCGTACCGCGGCGCCGATGTGATGATTGATTGCGGCCTCGATTGGCTGGGAAAATTTGAGCGGCTGCGTCCGAGCGCGATCGTGCTAACGCACGCGCATCCAGACCACGCGTGGGGCTTGAAAAATGGCGCGCCATGCCCCGTGCATGCACCGCAAAAAACCTGGGAAACTTTAACAAGGTGCCGGGTCGAGGATAGGCGGCTAATCAAGGAGCGTACACCGACGAAAATTTGCGGCATCACGTTCGAAGCGTTTGCAGTTGAACACTCGATTCTCGCGCCGGCTGTCGGATATCGCGTGAGCGCTGGTCGTGCGTGTATTTTTTACGTTCCCGATCTCATCTTTATCCATGATCGAACGGCGGCGCTGAAGAATGTGCAAATTTACATCGGAGACGGCGCTACTGTAACGCGCTCGTTTATTCGGAGGCGCGGCAAAACGCTCATCGGTCACGCACCGGTTCGCACGCAGTTGACGTGGTGCGAAAAAGAAGGAGTGCCCCAGGCAATCATCACGCATTGCGGATCGGAGATTGTTACAGGCGACCAACACAAACTGTCTGCGATGCTCCGCCCTCTAGCCGCTGACCGAGGTATCGAGGTTTGCATCGCCTATGATGGAATGAAACTGAAGCTGTGACGCCGAACACGGCGGTATAGTTTGAAGGATGTCGTTGCGCCTTTTTCTTTGTGGCGACGTAATGACCGGACGCGGCATTGATCAGGTGCTGCCGCATCCGGTAAATCCAATCTTATATGAACCGTATGTGCGCGATGCGCGTGAATATGTGGCTCTTGCCGAGAAAACTCATGGAGGGATACCGCGCCCACTGAGCGCCGATTACATCTGGGGCGATGCGCTGCACGAGCTGGAGGGGGCCCAGGTAGATTTGCGAATTGTAAATCTGGAGACCGCCATCACATCGGCTGAAACGCCGTGGCCCGACAAGGGGATTCATTATCGCATGCACCCGCAGAACATTGGCTGCCTCACGTCTGCAAAAATCAGCGGATGCGCTTTGGCGAACAATCATGTGTTGGACTGGGGATACGAGGGATTATCCGAAACGCTGAAAACCTTGGACGCGGCAGGCGTCGCTCACGCGGGCGCCGGCAATGATGCCGAAGAAGCGATGCAGCCTGCGGTCTTGGACACGGCCGGCAACGGCCGCCTGCTGTTATTCTCATTTGGATCAAGGACCAGCGGTATCCCCGAAGATTGGAGAGCCACTAGCATTTCGCCGGGAATAAATCTTCTCGATGACTTTTCAGAAGCGTCCGCGGCGCGAATGGCCGATCAAATGCGTGCATATCAGCACCCGGGCGATTTGATCGTCGCTTCTGTTCACTGGGGCAGCAATTGGGGTTACGAAATTCCGCGTGACCAAATGGTGTTCGCTCATCGCTTGATTGAAGAAGGCATTGCAATTGTGCACGGACATTCCTCTCATCACGTGAAAGCGATTGAGGTCTTCAAGGAGCGTCTCATTCTCTACGGCTGCGGCGATTTCGTCACCGACTACGAAGGAATCAGCGGTTACGAGACGTTCCGCGGCGATTTGTCCCTGATGTATTTGATCGAAATTGACTCGCACAACGGCGAATTGATCACTGCGCGTTTGGTCCCAATGCGCATGCGGCAGTTTAGACT
>JBKPLM010000180.1:0-8375 GCA_046731655.1 Verrucomicrobiota bacterium
TTTCCCTCAATCTAACACGACTACGTGATCAATCAGACGCGTGTAGCCCGTGTTAGCGTAGAACACAACCACTCGCGCTCCGGGTTTGATCGGACCGCGTACGGGTCGGCCAAACTTGTCATAGACGAGCCCGGGCCCGGGCAGATCGAACCGCTCGGGGTTCGTACTATCCGTGCGAACGACAAGCGTTCCAGCAGGCTGGTAACCGGCCGCGCTCCCTTCTTCAGCTTGTATGATGGGCGCGGTTACCGTTACTCCCTCTACGCTAGTTACTGCAGTCGTTGTCCGATAATACCGCGTGCGGTTCGTAGTAGTCTGCGCAAACGCCAGCGATGCAATGAGCACGCAAGCGAGAGCAAGAATTGCTTTTTTTATCATAATGTCTCCCTCGTTTTGATACCCAAGGTTCGTAGTTCGATAAGCTGCCGGACGTTTCCAAGGCGTTCGAGATTTGATGAAAATCCTTATTTGAGCGATTGAGCGACCTTGCAGATTCGGTAACGTGAATCTGCCGATGATTAGCCAGATACCGACTGCCGAGCCAGCAGTCACCCCAGAACTCATCAAACAACACGGCCTCACCCCGGAGGAATTCGAGCGAATTAAGAAAATCCTGGGGCGCCAGCCGAATTTCACGGAGCTAGGAATTTTCTCCGTAATGTGGAGTGAGCACTGCTCCTATAAGAATTCGAAGAAAGAACTGAAGAAATTTCCGACTACAGGGCCGGGCATTTTGGTAAGGGCCGGCGAAGAAAATGCAGGTGTCGTCGATATTGGTGACGGTTGGGCGATCGCATTTAAAATGGAAAGCCACAATCATCCGAGCGCGATTGAACCGTTCCAAGGCGCCGCCACCGGTGTGGGGGGAATTATCCGCGATATCTTTACGATGGGAGCACGTCCGGAATTCTGCCTGAATTCTCTACGGTTTGGACCAATCACTGCTGAAAATTCGAAATCCGATCCGCCTCAGGCCGACCGAAATCCAAAATTAGCGACGAACCGCCGCCTATTCACAGGGGTCGTTTCCGGGATCGCGCATTATGGTAATTGCATTGGGATCCCTACAATTGGCGGTGAAATCTATTTTGATGAGAGTTTCGAGGGGAATCCTCTCGTAAATGTCTTTTGTCTCGGCGTATTGCGCCATGAGCAACTGGCGCGCGGAACAGCTAGCGGTGTCGATAATCCGGTCTTTTACGTGGGCGCAGAGACAGGACGCGATGGCTTGGCGGGAGCAGCGTTCGCTTCGCGCGAATTGACCGAGGAATCGCGCGAAGATCGTCCTGCCGTGCAGGTCGGCGATCCGTTTAAGGAAAAACTTTTACTCGAAGCGTGCCTTGAGTTGCTTAGTCACGATGCCGTCGCTGGCATTCAAGATATGGGCGCAGCAGGGCTAACTTGCTCGACATGTGAAACCGCCAGCCGCGCTGGAAGCGGTATCGAGATTGACGTTGCAAAAGTTCCAAAACGCGAGCCTGGCATGACGCCATACGAGATTTTGTTAAGCGAATCGCAGGAACGGATGCTGATCATCGCGAAGCGCGGCAAGGAAGACGTGGTTCGCGCAATATTCGAGAAATGGGATGTGCCATGCGTTGAGATCGGCCGCGTGTCCGACGACGGCATGATGCGTGTGCGTGATAACGGCGCGATTGCGGCGGCAATTCCCGCCAGGGCTCTGGCTGACGAAGCGCCTCTTTATTCCAGGGAAGCGAAACCCGTCGCAGCCGCGATCAATGATCTCGGTCTGACGAACCTCGCGAAGATCGGCAATCTCGAAGCGCTGCGCCAACTATTGCGTGATCCAACCATTGCATCGAAAAACTGGGTGTATCGGCAGTACGATCACACCGTGCGAACCGGCACGCTCGTGAAGCCGGGTTCGGACGCGGCCGTTTTCCTTATCCGTTATGCAAACAAAATCCTGGCTGCGACTACTGATTGCAATTCGCTGTATTGCGCGCTCGATCCGCGGGAGGGCGGAAAGATTGCCGTCGCCGAGGCGGCGCGAAATCTTATCTGTTCAGGTGCACGTCCGCTTGCGGTCACTGATAACTTGAACTTCGGCAATCCCTACAAGCCGGAGAACTTTTGGCAATTGTGCGAAGCAGTCGAAGGCATCACCGAAGCGTGTCTTGCGTTTGGGACGCCCGTCACCGGCGGAAATGTTTCTTTATATAATGAGAGCCCAGCAGGTGTGGTCGATCCGACCCCGACCATCGGCATGGTCGGTTTGATCGACAAGGAAGAGCACATCACGACTCAATGGTTCAAGAATGACGGGGACACGATTGTTTTGGTTGGTGAAATCGCAAACACTGTCGCAGCGGGCGCCGACCGCGACGGGGAAAAAGCTGACCACAAGAAAGAAGCCGAGGTCAACGCCTTCGGCTACAGCCTCGGCGGCTCGCGCTATCTCAAGGTTTGTCACGGCTTAAAACTCGGGCCGTTGCCACGTATCGATCTGGCGTACGAAATCAAAATCCAGAATGCGGTGCGCGATTTGATTCGCGAAGGTCTGGTAAAAAGCGCCCACGATTGCAGCGAAGGCGGGCTGGCGGTTGCGCTTGCTGAATGTTGTTTTAATCCGGAAAACATTTTCGGGGTGGAAATCGATCTCAAAACCGGCGGCACGCCTGCCACTACGGTGTTATTTAACGAATCGCAGTCGCGAATAGTGATTTCCCTCGCGCCCGAAAATTTGCAAAAGACGATTTCAATTTTTCAGGAGGAACAAATCCCATTTCAACAAATTGGCAGAGTTGGCGGGAACCAACTTCGTATCCGCGTCGGTAGCGAAGAATTTTCCTGGCTAATCGCTGATCTTCATGACGACTGGTGGAACGCGATCCGCCGCGCGGTGGAAAGCGATTCGGCTGCAGAAGGCATCCCGAGTTTATGAAGCGCGATATCAACATCGTGTTCGAGGGCTCGATCCTCCAAAATTATAATCGCTATTTGGGCTCGGTTTTGTTCGAACGATTCGTTGAACCGTGCGCGATTTGGTGAATTATTGAGTGTGATCTCTCCAGACAAGATCGACCTCACCGAGGCCGAAACCAATCCGTTCCCGCAGCATGAGTGCGGGCTGTTCGGCGTATTCGGTCATCCGAACGCAGCGGTCCTGAGTTATTATGGTCTGTTTGCGCTGCAGCATCGCGGCCAGGAGAGCGCGGGAATTGTCACCAGCAACGGCCCGGGCACGACTTTTCTCCAACACAAAGACATGGGCCTTGTGTCGCAGGTGTTTGGGCAGCAAGAACTGGCGAGACTGAAAGGGACACGCGCCATCGGGCACACCCGTTATTCGACCACCGGAACCAGCACGATCAAAAACGCGCAACCTTTCGTGGTCGACTGTGTGCGCGGCCAAATGGCAATTGCGCACAATGGTAATTTGATCAATGCCGATTTTCTGCGTGATGAGCTAGAGCGAAAAGGCTCCATTTTCCAAACCACAGCCGATAGCGAAATCATTTTACATCTTCTAGCACAACCCTCGGAGAATGGCGGAAATGTTCTTGCGGCACTGCGCCGGATTCAAGGAGCGTTCTCCCTTATTATCATGAGTGAGCGGGAACTGATCGGGGTGCGCGATCCGTTTGGCTGGCGCCCACTCTCTCTCGGTAAACTCGACGATGCCTATATTCTGGCATCTGAGACCTGCGCTTTTGATCTGATTCACGCGGAGTTCATTCGCGAAATTGAGCCCGGCGAAGTGTTGATTATCGATGAAAACGGATTGCGCTCCGAAAGGCCCTTCCCGGACGCGCGGCCGGCATTCTGCATGTTCGAATACGTTTATTTCGCGCGCCCGGACAGTATGATCGGCGGCGTTAACGTAGGGAAAGTGCGTATGGAAATGGGGCGCGAACTGGCAAGAAAATTTCCGGTCGACGCAGACATCGTTGTGCCTGTGCCTGACTCTGGAAACTATGCCGCCCTAGGTTTCGCCCAGGAACTAAAGATTCCCTACGCCCACGCCTTTGTTCGCAATCACTACATTGGCCGAACGTTCTTACAGCCAAGCCAGCTCATTCGCGATTTCGACGTGCGGGTGAAGTTGAATTTGATCAAGGAAATGGTGGCCGGAAAACGGGTCGTGGTTATAGACGACTCGATCGTGCGCGGGACGACTTCGCGAGCGCGCGTAGTGAATTTGCGCGAAGCTGGCGCAAAGGAGGTGCACATGCGTGTGAGCTGTCCGCCACACCGGTTTGCTTGCCACTACGGAATCGACTTCCCCGATCCGGAAAAGTTGATTGCGAACCAAATGTCGATGGAAGACATCTGCAAATACCTCGGTGTCGATAGCCTCGGTTACCTCGATGTTGAAGGCATGGTGCGCGCAACCGGAAAGCCGATGAATAGCTTTTGCCTGGCTTGTTTCAACGGAGATTATCCCCTGCCCGTCGATCCGGCATTAGACAAGTTTATTATGGAGAAGCGGGAGCAACGTGCCAAAGCGCTCTCCGATCAGGAAGCACATCCGACCTTGTTCACGGATTTGAAATGATTTCTTTATGCGTGTCATCCTGAGCAAGGCGAAGGACCTCACCTACGAAGCCGGGGTTACGCATGTTGGACCGTGTGGTCAACAGGACCTGTGTGAGGTCCCTCGCTGTCTGCGCGGCGCGGGATGACCACACGAAAGAAGGCATACGCTCGTGCCGGAGTTGATGTCGATCTTGGCAATAAACTCAAACGCGGCATCCAGTCACTCGTTAGGCAAACGCACGGGCCACAAGTGTTGAGTAAGATAGGCGGCTTCGGGGGTCTGTTTCGAGCGAACTTCCCTGGAATGCGCGAGCCGGTCCTGGTTGCAAGCATCGACGGCGTCGGGACGAAATTAAAAATTGCGTTTGCTCTGAACAAGCATGACACCATTGGCGCCGATCTGGTTAACCATTGTGTGAACGACATTGCCGTCCTGGGCGCGCGTCCGCTTTTCTTCCTGGATTACATTGGGTGTGAAAGGCTAGAACCCCGCGTGTTCCAACAATTGTTGCGGGGTTTTTCGCGCGCCTGCCGATCGGCGGGTTGTGCCCTTCTCGGCGGCGAGACGGCGCAGATGCCAGGAATGTATCGCGACGGGGAATATGATCTCGCCGGCTGCATCATTGGTGTCGTGGACCGCGGCCACATTATCGACGGCAAAAAAATCCGGCCGGGCGACATCATTCTCGGTCTAAAATCAAACGGGTTGCATACAAATGGCTACTCGCTGGCTCGAGAAATTTTGTTCCGCAAAATGCGACTTAAAATGAGCTCACGCCTGCCGGGTTCAGCGATCACGCTCGGTCAAGAGATGCTGCGTGTGCACAAAAATTATCAGCCGCTTTTGGCAAAAATTCCAAACGGTATGATTAAAGGGCTCGCCCACATCACGGGCGGCGGGCTCATTGACAACTTGCCGAGAACCTTACCTGGAAATTGTGACGCAATAATTGAAACGAAAAGGTGGCGTAGGCCGCGCATCTTTCAGATCTTGCAAGAAAACGGAAATATCGATCTTCAGGAGATGTATCAGGTTTTCAACATGGGCATCGGCATGGTCGCCGTGGTTTCGGAGCGCGATGCCCGACACGCAACGCTGATGTTAAAAGCAAAACGGATCGGCGAAATCACACGCGGAAACGGCCAGGTGCGTTTGAAGTTCTAAGCGTTTGCAGTTGCAGCCAACACTCAGGCCCGCGGCTATTCAGGAAGATGCGGCGAGACTTCGCTCACCGTACTCGCTTGCATCTGAACTTGCGGCGTTGACTCGCTTCCGGCGATCTTGCCTCGACGCTTCACCCGCTCTAGGCCAGCGCGGAGCGCTGCAAGATCGACAAGTTCCGCCACGCGTGACTTGAGCAAGCGCGCGCGCGTCCAAAGGAACATCAGAAAGAGCGCGTAGGGAACAAGGAACCAAAGATCGACACGGGAAATGTTGAGTTGTCTATAGATCAACAGACTTAATGCAATAAGATTAAAAATGATCGTCGTCGTCACGAACCGGTTGCGAAGCCGAACACGGGTCAAACATTTCCCGCCGCCGTGATACTCAGTGACCGTCTGAAGCGCGATGCTCCACCAAAAATTACCATAGATTTGGATGTCCCACTCATTCCACCCGCTGTCGGTCGAGTAGCGCCAGCCTTCTTCTTCCAGCAGCTCGAAGATGGCGCCGAGCAAATAGTGGCGGTCTCTCCCCTCTTCGCTCCAAAAAACTCGGCGACTTAGACCCGCAAACCGGCTGCGCTCCGGTAGATGTTCGTGCGCCCGAATCACGCTTGCGGGTGTGCGCTTGAAATGCAGCCAAGTGAAATAACGCGAGAATCCTCGCACAAGCGGTTGGACAAAGGCTAGAAGCATCACCAGCAGCCGCGCGCCTGCCGTATCGAATTTAGGCTCAATAGAAGCTCGTACCATATAGGAAAGGGCCACACACAGGGTGCCGCCAAGCATGAGGTACGGAACAATGCGTAACGCTGGGAGAAAAATGCCCAGACCGAATAGGAAAATTGTCAGGGCAAACCATTCAATACTGCTTAGGTAAGCGGCTACATCTGATTGAGGGGCGGGATAAATCGATTGAAAAAAACCTTCGCCGAACATTCCGTGATAGATCACAGGCCGGTTGATGAACCAGCTGAACCGCGGCGTGCCGTAAATCTGCCCGCGCCATTTCGCCGTGCCTGTTGGTCCGAAAAAGATCAAATGCTTAAAGCGTAGCAGTGACTCTGCTTCGCCATAACCGTCCTGTTGCCTTAAAAAAGCGCGAAGCGTAAACCGTCGATAATGCCAGACAAGCGCGGTTGGACTGAAAGCAATGACCCACCCAGCCTGCTGAATTCGCCAGCAAAAATCGACGTCATCACCTGCTTTGCGGTATTCGATGTCAAATCCGCCCACGCCTTCAAATGCCCACCGATAGAACGCCATGTTACAACCGGGAATATGCTCGGCGATCACATCGGTAAGCAACACATGGCTCGGTCCGCCCGGTGCCGCTGCAACACAAGCCTGAATCCAATTCCTGGCTGGCGGCGTGACATTCGGTCCACCTACTCCAGCATAATTGCCGCTTACAAGAGTGCCGATGAGATAATACAGCCAATCGGGATCAACCATGCAGTCAGAATCGGTATAGGCGAAGACTTCACCCTTGGCGGCGGCCGCGCCAGTGTTGCGAGCGTGGCTCAATCCCTGATTGCTTTGATGAATATAGCGCACCCATGGGAACTGCGCTGCGATATAAGATGTATCGTCGGTCGATCCGTCATCGACCAGGATCACCTCATACTCGGGATAATTAAGTTTACCTAACGAATCAAGGCAGGATGTAAGAGTCGGCCCACCATTGTATGAGCAAACAATGACCGAAACGAACGGCGCCTTCGGTAGGGGACGATGTGGCAAGATCGAATCGTTTCGCCCGAGTTTCTCTTCCAGCATATAGAACGCCTTCTTTGGTTGGCGTTCCCGCGTAACGATCCCAAACGCCCAATCGGTAACTTCCTGCCCGCCGGTGAACCATTCGTCCGTCCAGGTAAAAAAAATGGTTCCAGCAAGACCGCATTTTACGACGCTATCGATGTGCCAACCAAGCATCTCGGCTTGCTCGTCCTGCGAATGCCGGATCGTGTCCATGCCGAATTCCCCCAGAATAAGGGGATGTTCGCCCGCGAGATTTTGCAGCCGCAATAGATAACCTTCGAAATCACGCTGATTGTGGAGGTAAACATTGAAACAGCAAAAATCGGCATTCTGCGGCAACAGATATTCCGTCGGCGGGTAGGTGGCATAGGAAAAGAGGGCATCCGGATCGATAGCGCGTCCGATTCGGATCAGTTCCTCCACAAATTCAATCACCCGCCGCGCACCGAGCCAGCGGGCCATTGTGCTGGAGATTTCGTTGCCGACCAGATAACCAAGAATTGCCGGGTGCCCCACGTATTTGCTCACCGTCGCCCGGACTGCTTCGGCAATTTGCTTGCGAATCGATCTCTCTCGCAGGAACTCGATATGTTTTTCCCAGGGGAGTGTCACCAACACGTGCATCCCTGCGTTTGTGCATCGATCAAGAAACCAGGGCGGCGGCGCATGATAAATCCGCACAACATTCAGACCGGCTCCGCGCATGAGGGCGAGATCGACATCCACCTGCTCGGGCCGACCGAGATAGTTCCCTTCCGCGTCCGGCTTGAAAGGACCGTATGTGACGCCTTTAACGAAAAACTTTTTGTCCCCTTCCAAAAAGAATTTCGCCGCCGGGCGAATTCGCGAGTCCTTCGTTGTCGTCATGTCGAGCGGAAGCGAGGCATCTCTCGATCAATGTTTTCTTGGTTGAGAGCGAGAGATTCCTCCCAGCCTTCGCATAAAGCCCC
>JBKPLM010000181.1:0-18340 GCA_046731655.1 Verrucomicrobiota bacterium
GACGACAATTCGAGTTCACCTCATTCCAAACGCGAAGATCGATAAGGTGGTGGGAGAACATGGCGATGCGATCAAGATCAAGTTACGCGCGCCAGCGATAGAAGGAAAAGCGAACGCCGCCTTGCGCAGGTTTTTGGCGGAAAAATTGAGTATTCCTCAACACGCAATCGTCCTGGAGCGCGGCGAGAAATCGCGTGACAAGGCGCTTCGCATCAGTGGTCTGAGCGAAGAAGAGGTGCGAAGGCGATTGCTCGCCACAATCTGAGGACCATGGAGGGCGGAGCTCCGCGACGCCCCACCGTAAGAGTCCGCGCGCGACTTAACACGGGCTCGCGGAGCTCGCCCCTCCATTTCCTCAGCGACTTCGGGTTTGCCGAGCTGGTTTGGTTTGCTGTTGGGGTTTCGTTTGAGTAGTCGCAGCACTGTCGCGGTAAAATAAAACGCCGTGCGCTCTCAAATTGCTGATTAGCGCGTGCAGATCGTTAGCCAACTCTTGATTGTTCAGAAGTGTCGCCACCAAACCTTTGCCTTGTGTGGCGCTGCGAAGCACCTTGCGGGTGTCAGCGATCGCGTTCTGCAAATTGTCAGCTGCTTCTTTCGCGGAAGTCATTGTGGAACCCGCCTGTTCGATGACTCCATCTAACTTCTTCGAGGATTGAGCCAGCGCACCGGTAGCCTGATTTAACTGCTCCATGCTTGCCTTTAGGTTTTGCATGTTCTCCGAGGAAAGCGTTTCCTGATTCAACTTTTGCACTGTCCCCCGAAGATCGCCTAAGAGGGCGCCACCCTCTCGCGTAATATCGTCGATTCCGGTCTCTCGCGCGCCGCTGATGTGGGCATTTGGCGCCAAAAAGGCCTTAGGCTCCCCGGGCGGCATCACCACGTTTACGAAGCGATCACCCAGTAAGCCGGAACTTCCGACTGTGAATTTGCTTCCTTCAGGAATCTTAATGTAATCATAAATCTTCAGCGGTACATCCACACCCTGGCCTTCGCGGACCATTCGCGGACCACTCGAGACTTTTCCGATTTTGGCGCCTGCGAGCAAAACATCGGAACCTTTTAACAGGCCGCTTGCATCACTGAAGCGAACGGTGAGAGGATAATACGTCTTGAAGCCTTCCCCTAGCCGACCGAATTGCACGACCAACGCTCCTAACATCGCCAACCCGACGAAAACAAATGCGCCAACCTTAAATTCCAGACCTCGTTCGTGCCGATTCATTGGGCACTAATTGTCGATCTTGCCGTTGATTTTCGCAAGGCAGAGCGACCAGTGTACCCAAACCCGCTCATCGCATACGTTAATATGCGGCGCTGCGAGCGATGGAGGTCAACTCGCGAACGCTTTCGGAGTCAATCGCCTCTGCCGTCGGAGCGTCCGAGCAGGAAATCTTGCAAAATCGGATCGCGCGCCTGCTGAAGCTGGTCAGGCGTGCCGTAGAAATAGATCTGACCTTCGTGCAGGTAGGCAATATGATTCGCAACGTCGAATGCGCTTTTCATGTCGTGCGTGACTACTACGCTGGTGACGCCGAGCCGTTGTTGTAACCTACGAATCAGATGATTGATACTGTCCGCGACCACCGGATCGAGGCCGGATGTCGGCTCATCGTACAAAACGCACGAGGGCCGGCGAATGATCGAGCGCGCCAGACCAACACGCTTCTTCATTCCACCGCTCAAACTCTCCGGCATTTTATCCTGCTGCCCATCCATCTCAATGACTTCGAGCATTTCCTCCACTTTCGTATGCAGAACCTTTGGATCCCGTTCACCCGCCTCACGCAGTGGGAAGGCGATGTTTTCCTCCACGGTCATCGAATCAAAAAGCGCGCCGCTTTGGAACAGTATGCCAACCTTTTTGCGAATCTCTCCGAGCTGGCGCTCATTCATTCCGATGATGTTGTGACCATCGATCCAAATTTCTCCCGCGTCCGGCGTCATCAATCCGACTAGGTGCTTGAGCAAAACGCTCTTGCCGCCACCGCTTCGGCCGATAATTGCGAGCGTCTCCCCAGTTGCGACTTCAAGATCGACGCCGCGCAAAATTTCCTGCTGCCCAATCCTTTTGACCACCGACCGCACTGCGATCATTGACGACGACTTACCGCGAACCAGATGAGGTCTCGTGGATGGCTTTTGAGATGGCGGCGCCTCGATCATCGCAACGCTCAACTTTCAGCTCTCAACTCGCAACTCTCAACCCCGAACGCTTTCGGAGGCAACTACTGATATTATTGATATCCCGCCGGATAAATGATGTTGAGCAACATTGTGAGAAAGAAATTGCAAATCAGAACCGCGAGCGAGGAGTTTACTACCGCTTCAGTGGTCGCGCGGCCGACACCGACGGCGCCTTCGCGCGCGCTCAGTCCCTTTTGGCAACTGATGAATACAATCAAAATCCCAAAACAAAATGCTTTCGAGAGCCCCATGATAATGTCGCGATTGCGCGTCCAGCGCACCATGTTCGCCATGTAATACGTGCCGTTGATCTCGAGTAGAAAAATCGCGATGAAATAGCCAGCAGCGATGCCGACTGCGATACACTCGGCTACCAGGAGCGGCATGGATACCATCATGGCTAGTGCACGCGGCACGACCAGATAATCTGTCGGATACACCGCGAGCGCGCGAAGGGCATCGATTTGCTCGGTGACTTTCATCGTGCCGATTTCGGCCGACATGGCCGCGCCGACGCGGCCTGCCACCATTAACGCTGTGAGCACCGGGCCCAGCTCGCGACATATCGAAACCGATACCACTGCGCCGGTGGCTGATCCCATGCCGATCTTGTTAAATTGAAAGAACGTCTGAGCCGCGAACACGGCGCCAGTAAACGCGCCCGTGATCACGACTACAAGTTGTGAGAGCAATCCAATCTCGACAATTTGGTTGAGAAACAACTTCCAGCGAAGCTTGTGCGTGAAAATACACCGAAATGTGTCAGCTGCGAGCAGCACAACCTCCCCCAAATATTGAAAGAATGAAAGGAGACCCCCACCGAGAGCGTTAAAGAGGCGGGTGATCATCGGTTCAGTACTCCACAAATTCGAATGCGGGAAGCGATGCTGGGTGAGACGTGAGAAGTCGAGCGCGGGTCACTATTCACTTCTCACTCTTCATTTCTCACCTTAGGCAGTCAGCGGCTCTGTTTTTGTTCTGGGTCGAAGCTCCGGCGGAATTGCGCCGACGAACAGAGGTTCAAGCCCGAGCTTGAGAAAAATCGCCCGAATCTCACGCATGCTCAGCGTCGGTCGGTCAAACTCGAAATATACAAGATCATGGTTTGTATCGATTTTGTAATGAACGCCTGTAATTGCCTCAAGTTGAAGATCCAACTCCAGGATTTTGTTCAGGTCACGCAAACCCCGCGCATACACTTCCAGTTCGATCATGATAGCCGGGAACGTAGCGAGCCGGTCGTATCAGCGCAATTCTTAAGAGACTGTTGAAATACAGCAACGCGGCCCACTCCAGTATTTCAACAGTCTCTTAACGCTTCGCTGGTTTGCGCCGAGCGCAAAGCTGCGATAAAAGATGTGCACTCGAAGGAATGAAACGCGCCACTCGCTTTTTGCTCGCAGGCAGTCTCTTGCTTGGCGCGACGTTTTTCGGCGCCTGCCAAACCGTTCCCCAGGGAATTCAACAGGCCAGGCTCGAGATGGCACAGAACATCGCAGCCGAACCCTCTGGGGATTATTTTATCGGGCGGCGTTATTACAAATCCGATTACAAGTTCTGGGGCTACATTCGGCGCCCGGGTCAACCCTGGAGCACGGCTGAATTGGTGATGTTGAACGAAAAACAAAAGCTCGCCCCGGATCGCGAGCGTCTCGATTTCGGCAGCGATAACAACTACGAATACAAACTCTACGGTTACTTTAGCGGCGACAAGGTTTATGAACCTGCGAGCAATGGAATTTATCCTGAGTTCATTTTGAAAGGCTACCAGTTGATATCCATGAACCCGCCGCCAATTTTCAAAAGTCAATTCCGTGGCCACGCCACCGCGGAAGATCTCCGTTACGTGGTAGAAAAACCGGAGTAATCGTGTCCTTATTGTCATTCCGAGCGAAGTTGAGAATGGAGCGGCTGGGGAAGTCGCGACATAGACGGGAAGGCCGGAGGCTGAGCGAACGGGAAGTGAGCAAATCAAATCGCTCAGCTGTTGCTTGTAGCAAGTGGGCCGTTTAAACAATTAGAGATGTCTCGGCTCCGCTCGAAATGACAGAAGGCGCACGCGCTTCCCATAAGAAGGATCCTCTTATTGAGGAATTCCTGCGCTACCTTGCAAACGAGCGAAATGCTTCACCGCGCACGTTGAAGGCATATCGCCATGCGTTGACTGCTTTTCGCACTGAAAACCAAACATCGTGGAAAAAATGCCGAGGAGACGATTTTCGCAATTACTTGTTTGCAATTGCGAAACGCGCACAGGCGCGTTCCTACGTGCGATTGCAATTCTCAGCGTTGCGCACGTTTTATCAGTTTCTGGCAGCTCGAAAGGGCCTGCGCGGCAATCCTGTGCGCGAGGTGCAGTTGCCAAAAATCGAGAAGAAGCTCCCCTTGGTCCTCACGCGTCAGCAGGTTGAAGAACTTCTTGCGGCTCCAACGCGCGAGAACAAAAGCAGGTCTGCGCCGGTTTGGATGCCTCTGCGCGATGTCGCCATCATGGAATTATTCTACAGCAGCGGCTTGCGACTGGGCGAACTCGCCGCGCTCGACGTCGCGGCCGTCGATCTGTACACAGAATCGGTCCGTGTATTCGGCAAAGGTCGCAAGGAGCGGGTATGTCCCGTAGGCTTGCCTGCGCTGGAAGCGATCTCGCGTTACCGCGCCGCGGCGAACGTGCACTCGGGACCGTTATTCATAAACAAATCACGCACGCGAATTTCGACGCGCTCCATCTGGCTTATTCTGAAACGTTATTTGCGGTTCACATCAATTCCGATCTCGATCAGTCCGCATAAACTCCGGCACAGTTTCGCGACGCACATGCTCGACCGTGGTGCCGACTTGCGCAGTGTTCAGGCATTGCTCGGGCATGCCAGCCTTTCGACGACGCAAATCTATACGCACGTCACAACCGAGCGGTTAAAGAAAGCCTACGCGGATGCCCATCCGCGGGCGTGATTTGGCAGGGCCGACCGCAGGGCGAGCCGGAGGATCTCGCTAGCTCGCCGCGGGAGCGGCTGCACTATTCTGAGGCTCGGTGACGTGAAAGCTGAGTTTCCCATCAGTGGCGATCACTTCGACGTGGTCGCCCGCCTTAACATTGCCGCGGAGCAATTCCTCCGCCAGCGGGTCTTCGAGATAACGTTCCACAGCACGACGCATCGGCCGTGCGCCATATTGAGGATCGTACCCTTTCTCGATGAGGAATTCCTTCGCGCTTTGCTGCAAGTCAAGATGGACATCCTTGGCTTTGATGCGGGTGAGTACCTTGTCTACTTCCAGCTCGACAATTCGCAACAGCTCCGGCTTGCCAAGTGAATGGAACACGATGATTTCGTCCAAACGATTAAGAAACTCGGGCTTAAAGACGCGTTTGCTTTCATCGAGAATCTTATCGCGCATCGAATCATAATCATGCCCTTCCAGCGGTGCACCGAAGCCCATTACTGTCTGTTTCTTCAGCAACTCGGCTCCGACGTTGGAAGTCATGATAATAATCGTGTTCCGGAAATCGATCTTGCGCCCTAACGAGTCCGTGATTTTGCCGTCCTCGAGAATCTGCAAAAGCAAATGCATCACGTCGGGGTGCGCTTTTTCGATCTCGTCGAAAAGCACCACCGAATACGGCCGGCGACGCACGGCCTCGGACAGCTGGCCGCCCTCCTCATAACCGACATAGCCCGGCGGCGAACCAATCAGACGCGAAGCGGTAAATTTTTCCATGTACTCCGACATGTCGATCTGAATCAGTGCGTCGGGATCGCCGAACATGAATTCGCCCAGCGTGCGGGCGAGATACGTCTTGCCAACGCCAGTTGGACCGAGAAAGACGAATGATCCGATCGGTCGCTTCGGATCTTTCAAATCGGCGCGGGATCGACGCAAAGCCTTGCTAATCGCAGTAACGGCTTCGTCCTGGCCAATAACGCGCTGCTTCATCTCCGACTCCATCATGAGGAGTTTTTGTGTTTCCGCCTGTTCCATACGCTGGAGAGGAACCCCTGTGACTTTCGAGATGATGTGCATCATGTCGTCCGCCGTCACCACCACCTCTTTCTCTTCTCGCTCCTCGCGCCATTTGTTTAGAATGGCATCGAGCTTTTCCTTGGTTTGCTTCTCCTTGTCGCGAAGCGCAGCGGCTTTCTCAAAATCCTGTGCTTTGATGGCCCCTTCCTTTTCCACCCGAATCTCTTCGATCTCTTTCTCGATATCCTTCACGTCGGGTGGCCGCGTCATGGCATTGATGCGGGCCCGCGCGCCTGCTTCGTCCATCACATCGATCGCCTTATCGGGAAGAAATCGCCCGGTGATATAGCGATCGGAGAATCTAACAGCTGTCTCGAGCGCTTCGTCCGTGAGTTTCGCTTTGTGGTGCGCCTCGTACTTCGGACGCAGCCCTTTTAGGATTAGAATCGCTTCATCGACCGTCGGCGCATCGACTTTTATCGTCTGGAAACGCCGTTCCAGTGCTGCGTCTTTCTCGATATACTTGCGGTATTCGTTCATCGTTGTGGCACCCACGCATTGTAATTCGCCACGGCTCAACGCGGGTTTGATGATGTTCGATGCGTCCATCGCGCCTTCAGCAGAACCAGCCCCAACGATCGTGTGCAGCTCGTCGATGAAAAGAATCACATTCTTGGAACGGCGGATCTCGTCCATTACCGCCTTGATGCGCTCTTCGAACTGGCCGCGGTATTTTGTGCCGGCGACCATTAACGCGAGATCCAGCGTGATCACGCGTCTGTCTCGCAATAACTCAGGCACATTGCCGCCTGCAATTTCTTGAGCCAGGCCCTCGGCAATAGCCGTCTTGCCAACGCCCGCTTCGCCGATCAGGACTGGATTGTTCTTTGTCCTTCGACAAAGCACTTGAATGACCCGCTCGATTTCATTGCGCCGGCCAATTACCGGATCGAGTTCGCCTTTCTTTGCCAAATCGGTCAGATCCCGACCGAACGCACGGAGTGCCGGCGTCTTGACGTCTTTCTTTGTTGGCTCGCCGCTTTCCTGGTCCGATTCAGAGGGCGTGAAGTTTGGATCGAGCTCTTTGAGGATCTCGTTGCGTGTGCGTTCGATGTCGAGTTCAAGACTTTTCAGAACTCTAGCAGCTACTCCCTCGCCCTCTCGCAAAAGTCCAAGCAAAATATGTTCCGTACCGACGTAGGAATGATTGAGCGCCTTGGCTTCCTTGCCCGCGAGCGCCAGTACTTTTTTGACGCGAGGAGTATAAGGAACGTTCCCGACCATCTTGGTTTCCGGTCCTGAGCCGACCTGCTTCTCCACCTCCATGCGCACGGTCTCAAGATCGAGACCCATCTTCTGCAGGACGTTGACAGCTACTCCCTGGCCCAGCTTGATCAGCCCAAGGAGCAGATGCTCGGTGCCGACGTAGTTGTGGTTAAAGCGGTCGGCTTCCTTGCGAGCAAGCGCCAGAACCTGTTGAGCCCGGGGTGTGAAATTATTCATCGTTCGATGGCACGGCAATCGAGTCACCGCCCGACTGCCTCGCCATCTTACTAATATCAGGTTTGGGAAAGAGTTTCAAACGCTCGCGAATAATTTGGGCGCGCAAATGGTCGCGTTCTTCCGCGTTCAACTTTTGTTGAGAGCTTTTCTGCAAATGCGCCGGCTGCGTCTCGATGAACAATTCATCGATTTGCAGACGCTGATCTTCCGGAAACGCGCCCAGGTCCGTCCCGAGTTTGATGACCGAGAGCAGGTTGAGCGCTTCCTTAGAGGCCATGGCGTGGGCGTAGGTCAAAACGCCGTACGCGCGACCGATCTGATCTAAAAGCGTATTTGGTTTTTTCTGGAGCAACACATGTCGCGCGTTGTGTTCCTTTTCGATTATTGTTTCAATTACTTTACTGAGGCGACTGATGATTTCTTCTTCCTTCTCGCCAAGCGTTGTCTGATTTGAAATCTGGAAAAGATTGCCCATTGCCTCAGTGCCCTCGCCGTACAGACCGCGCACGGCGAGTCCGATTTTACTCACGGCTTGAATGACCTGGTTAATCAACTCACTCAGGACAAGCCCTGGCAGGTGCAACATCGCGGAAGCGCGCATTCCAGTGCCGACGTTGGTAGGGCATGCGGTCAGATATCCAAGGCGGGGATCGAAGGCGAAGTCCAGTTTGCTTTCGAGGGCGCTATCGACTTTATCGACAAGTTTGAAGGCCTGTTTTAATTGCAGACCGGAACGAATCGATTGCATCCGCAAATGATCTTCTTCGTTGATCATGATGCTAAGGGTCTGCCGGCGATTCACGACGACCGCACTTCCGGCGCCCTTGGCAGCGTGCTCTCGACTGATCAGATGGCGTTCCACCAGGACCTGCCTGTCCAGCGCCGACAGATCCTGCAAACTTTCCGCAAACGACTCCTGCATTTCCGGAAGCGCTTCCACGCGTGATCTAATCAATTCCAAAATCGAACTGCGCTCCGCCTTTTTCGCCCAACCCGGAAAAGGACGGCTGCGCAAGTTGCGTGCGAGGCGCACCCGGCTGCTAATTACAATTTGGTGGTGAGGTCCCTCACCGCGCAACCATTCTCCAGCTGTGGCCAGCATGTTGGAAATTTTCATGACGACTTCGAGAGCTCGCTTTCGAGTTGTTTAATTTGATCGCGCAACGAAGCGGCCGTTTCGTAGTTCTCGTCCGCCACAGCTTTCTGCAAGTGCTCCGTCAGGGCACGCATCCGATGGTTAAGCGCCATCGCCCGCTGTGCCCGTTCCGGAAATTTTCCGATGTGTTCGGTGCCTTTGTGCATCGCCTTTAAGAGCGAACTCAAGCCATCCCCGAACGTGGCGTAGCACTCACTGCAGCCAAGACGGCCGGTTTTTTTGAAGTCGGCCTGACTAAAGCCACACACTGGGCATTTCTGAGTCGATGCGCCTTTTTCAATTTCTTCCGCTGCTCCAATGCCAAGTAGCAAATCCGCGAGGGCGAAACCAGTCGGATCCTGTACGCCCTTCTCCTTTGAGCATGCGTCGCAGAGATTCACCTTTTGCATTTTGCCTTCCAGAATCTGCGTCAGGAAGACCGTCGCGTCATTGCATTTGCAAACGTCACACAACATTTCGCTTAATTAGACCTTGCTGTTTTGGAAACATTCAACCCAAATATTTCCACGACGTTCTACGCCAGAACCGGCTTTGCGCAATTTCTAGGCGAAAATTGGTGTACCTGTTTCGCGTGTCACCTGACGGAATCGCGCAATGATGCGCGCGGTGATGGGCCCTGGCTTTCCGCTGCCGATTGATCGCCCATCCGCTTTTACGACCGGGACAATCTCCGCTGCAGTGCCCGTCAGGAAGCATTCGTCAGCAACAAAAACATCGTGGCGTGTGATGTCAGTTTCTCGAACTTTGACGCCAAGTTCCGCAGCGATTTCAAATACTACCGAGCGTGTAATCCCTCGCAGCGCGCCGGCCGTAACAGGCGGCGTGAAAATCTGGCCATGTTTAACGACGAAAACATTGTCGGCAGTGCATTCGGCAACGTTCCCTGCGTCATTCAACATAAGCGCTTCATCGGCGCCCGCCAAATTCGCCTCAATCCGCGCCATCACATTGTTTAAATAATTCAATGATTTGACCGCCGGATTTAGCGCCGCCGGGTTGCTGCGACGTGTTGCGCAGGTCACAATGGTTAATCCTTTCTGGTAAAAGTCCTCATGATAAAGGGCGATCGTCGCCGCAATGATAATCACGCTCGGCGCCTTACATTGCGTCGGGTTCAGACCCAAATTGCCAATCCCACGTGTAACCAGCAGGCGGATATAACCGTCACGCAAACGATTTTGCCGGATTGTCTCCAGCACCGCTTCGGTCATGTCCCGCATCGTCATCGGAATTTCGAGACAGATCGAACGCGCTGAATCCCACAGCCGCTGAAGATGTTCTTCGAGTCTGAAGACTCGCCCGTTGTAGAAGCGAATTCCTTCAAAGATTCCGTCGCCATAAAGCAGACCATGATCGAACACGGAAATCTTTGCATTGGCTTCCGAGTAGAATTTTCCGTCGATGTAAATCTTCGCTTCCTTGACGCCGGTTGCTCGACGCGACCGACTTTCGACGGCGGGTTCAATTACAGCCTCGGCACCAGGATCGTGAATTTTCGGTTCGTCCAACACCGTCGCATCAGTGGTTTTCATAATGGCAAGAAAATCTCCAACGCTTAAGCGGGCAATTCAAGTTGCAAAATGAAAGATCGCTAAAGCGTTGAAGCGCGCAGTGACCACCCGCTCGCGTAAACGCTTCATCGCTTCATCGCGTCTACTGCAACACGCCGTCTTTGATGTGCAGTTGACGGTCCCCCCGCGCTGCGAGGCGAGCATCATGTGTCACCACGAGTAGCGTTTTTTTTCGCGAACGCGTCAGGTCTAGCAGCAAATCGATAATTACGTCGCCGGTTTTTGAATCGAGATTTCCCGTTGGCTCGTCTGCGAAGATGATTTCGGGATTGTTCGTTAGCGCCCGCGCGATAGCCACCCGCTGTTGTTCGCCTCCTGAAAGTTCTGCTGGCAGATGATGCATGCGGTCCGCCAAGCCAACTGCCGCCAAACTTTCCTCGGCGCATTCTCTTGCGGATTTTCCACCGATCATCCCCGGCAGTGAGACGTTTTCTAGCGCAGTCAGCTCCGGAAGGAGAAAATATCCCTGGAATATAAAACCCATTTTTCGATTTCGAAAGCGCGCCTGCGAGGCAGACGTGCCGTTGTAAAGATTTCGACGCTCGAATTCGACCGTCCCGGACTCGGGTCGCTCCAAACCGGCGAGCGTGTAGAGAAGCGTCGTCTTGCCTGCACCCGAAGCACCGGAAAGAAAGACCGCTTCGCCGTGCGCAACCTCCATGGAGATACCGCGCAAGACCTCGATCCGGCGAGCCCCCATTCGGAATGATTGGAGAAGATCGCGCGCCACTAATTGTGGAGTTGCCGTTTCCATCGAGGCAGGTTTCTCCTCTTATCTGCCGCAATTACGATGCTAATACAAGAGCGGCTCCCCTGTATGTACGTCAGGAAGCCGCCGTTGACGTAACCGACGGCGGCTTCCCGATTAACAGATCTCTATTAGGTCATTCCCAACGATTCCAGCGTCGGCTGATCAATGGCCGAGGTCATATATAAGCCGTGATTGCGCTGGTAATCTGCAATCGCCTCGCGTGTAAGTGGCCCGAGCAGGCCGTCCACTTCGCCTTGATAATAGCCTTGCTCTTGCAGCGCTGCCTGGACGTTGGCAACAACCTGATCCGGAGGAAGTCCGTTATAGGCGTAAATGGGTCCGTCCCAAGCATAATATGCGCCGGGATCATAACCCCACGCTGGATACCACCAGCCCGAATTCCAGTAATACCATCCACCGTATACGAAAACGACGCGGTTGTAATGATTCCGCCACCAGATTCTGTCGTGCCACGCCGATCTGTAATTTCGGAAGGCCCAATAATTCTTACCCTGCCAATACTGACTCCCCTGAATTCGTCGGTTTTGCTGAAACTTCACAGCGGTGAATTTTGTCGGACGCGTGTTTGACGCCAGATTGAAACGATGTGCCTTGTACTTTTTAGCATTCGATTGAAATGCAGCGGCAGAAGCCGTGTTACCTTTCCATTGCTTCGTCTTCTTGTTATAAGTTGCGGACGTCGCGTATCGTGCCGCCTGCGCATTCTGTACGGCGGCTTGTTGGGAACCTTTCTTGGCCTTGTTCAGGTTTGAGACCGGCTGAGAAACTGGCCTATTGATACCCTGTTGCCCTTGTTTTGTCTTCTTAGTCACATATCGCCCGGCTTGCGCATTACGTGTAACGACTTGCTGAGAACTCTTTTTCGCCGGTTTTACATTCGATCTCGATTGATAAACCTGGTTATTGACGCTCTGCCGCCCTTTTGCCTTCTGGTATGATTGTGCCGTCGAGGGTGGTTGATAGCGCTTGGGCGTTGCCTTCTTTGGCGCGGCTACAGGACGTGCATACTGTGTCGACGGAGCCTGCCTGTTCTTCTGGGATTGGTTCTTTGATTTTTTGTCATTTTGCGCAGCGCCTGCGGAACAGGCGAGCGCGACGCTGCAAACTAAAATAAGGAATGTTCTCATAGTTTTTTCTTACTGAATTGCTAGACGTTTAGCTTCGTAGACTTATTCGACTGCAGTTTTGGCAAGTACTGTTCTCAATCGACTTTGCAGCGACACGTTACAAAAAAGCCGCCGGCGAAAAGAGTTGGCGGCGGCTTCTTGCTAGACGTTTTGTTATGCCATTCCGAGCGATTGTAACGTCGGTTGATCAATCGTGGATGTTGTGTAGAGCCCGTGATCTCGCTGATAATCCGCAATCGCAGTACGCGTCAGCGGCCCAATCAAACCATCGACCTGGCCATGGTAATAACCTTGCTGCTGCAGCGCAGCCTGCACATTGGCAATTACCTGATCGGGCGGCAGGTTATTGTATGCGTAAATCGGGCCATCCCAGGGATAATACGCGTTGGGATAGTAGCCCCAGGCAGGGAACCAATAACCAGCATTCCAGTAATAGGGAGAGCCAAACACGAACACGATTCTGTTGTGATGGCCATGCCACCAGTTCTTATCGTGCCACTCGGATTTATAGTTGCGGAAAGCAGCATACTGTTGGCCCTGCCAATTCTGACTTCCTTCAATCCGTCGGTTCTGCTGGAACTTTACCGGAGGAGCTTTTGCGGTGTTCGGCTTATTCGGAAGATTGAAGCGTCGCGGCTTGACTGACTTCGATTTTGCCTGAGCAACGTTAGCTTGACCTTGTTTTGTTTTGCCTCGTCCCTGTGCACCAGCCTGAGCTTGATCAGTTGTCCCCCCACCCGGTTGCGCACCTTTCTTTTGTTTCGACTTCTGCGCTCCACCGTCCACGGGTTGTCCAGCGGGTGCAGCGGCCTGATGGGGGCCTTTTGCTTTGCCCTTCCCTGCAGCGCCTCCCTGAGCTTTGGGAGCATTTTGTGGGACATTTGTCTGCTGCTGCCCGCCTGCCTTAGACGCGGCCCGCTTAGGACCGCCGCGCTGCTCGGCGCCCTGCGCTGACTGTGCCGGCTTTTTCGCTGCTGGCTTTTGTTCTTTCTTTTTCTCTTGCGCAGCACTCGCGGCAAATGCAATCGCAAGACAGCACATCAAAGCAAAAAATATTCTCATAAGCTTTTTCATTGTAGTCTCTTGGACATTCCAAGTACCTCACTTATTCAACGCCCTAGCGCTCTTTTCCGGATGCCTCTCCACACCAGCTGAGAGGCGACTCTTTGTAATTTGCTGCCTGCGCACATAGGCAAAGAAAGAGCCGCGCAGCGAGTTCGTCGCGCGGCCCTTTGACAGAATGGCCCGATGTTACGCCAAACCCAGCGTTTGCAAGGTTAGCCTGTCGACGGCCGAAGTAACAGCCAACCCGTGGTCAGCTTGATAAGCTGCCAGCGCCCCGCGCGTTTGCGGGCCAAGGTCTCCATCGACCGCGCCCGCATAATATCCTTGTTCTTGTAGGGCGACTTGGACGTTCACGATGATCCGATCTGGCGTTAGGTCACCGTAGCCGTAAATCGGCCCATCGTACGCATAGTACGCGTACGGATCGTAACCCCAGGCTGGATACCAGTAGCCGGCGTTCCAGTACCACCACCCGCCGAGCACAAACACGATTCGAGAGTGATGACTTCTCCACCATCCACGATCATGCCATTGCCGGTTGTAGTTGTAGAACGCAGCATAGTTAGAACCGCGGAAACGATCGCTTCGCCATCTGTTGACGATTTGAGCGTTTCTTGCGCGATTAATTGCCACATTACGTCCCAGAGTGAGATTTCTGCCCCGGCTTACGGCCAGGTTGCGGCGAGTGTCGATTCTAGCGCTGCTCTGCGCTATTCGCGCATTACGCACTCTCGCAGCCTCAACGCGGTTTGCGCGAGCGAGATTTCTCTCGCGACTAATCACGGCGCGATTGCGAGCGACTGACGCTGTTCTGGCATTCGCAATTCGCGTGCTGCGCGCCCTTGCCGCCTCCACGCGGTTACTCCGCAAAGCACTTGCACGAACGTTGGTGCGCTGATGAGATCGCGCAGCAGAAAAAGTTCGCGATGTTCTCGTTGGGGCGGCGTGCCTGGTGACATGACCCCCACTTCTTGCTGATACTGTATGCGCGCTTGGTGCGCTCTTACCTTTCCCTGATCTAGCTGCTTGTCTTTCCCTGGGAGCTCCCCACGCCGTCAGGGCTAGCGCAAGGCTCCCTATGCATGTCAAAAACACAATGCGTTTCATGATTTTCTTTCTATTTTCCCTTTCGCCAATTTAACTTCCCCTGTACGCCCCACGTTGCGATGTTTTTGATTAACATTGCTGTTGGCGCACCGCTTCAAACAGCACAATTGCGACCGCAGTAGCCAGGTTCAGGCTGCGGGTTCCATGCATCGGGATGCTGATACAGCGATCTTTATTAGCCACGAGCAAATTCTCCGGTAACCCTTTTGTTTCAGGGCCAAACACGAGAAAATCATCGCGCTGAAATCTCACCTCGTGGTAAGGACGCTTACTCTTTGTTGTCAGGAAAAAGTAGTTCGCACCCGGCGGCTGCGACCGCTGCAGGGCGTCGAACGAATCCCATAGCTTCAGGCTCACTTCGTTCCAGTAATCGAGGCCTGCTCGTTTCAATTGCCGATGGTCCAGCGAAAAGCCAAGCGGCTTGATTAAATGCAGAGTCGATTGTGTGGCCAGACAAAGCCGGCCGATATTGCCTGTGTTTGGCGGTATCTAGGGCCGAACCAAGACAACATTAAAAATGCACTCTTCCTCTTCCGCTTCGTCTTAATCTTCCTCTTGCTGCAGATCGTAGAAGCAGAGGAATAAGTGGAGGAAGAGATCGACGGCTATAGCTTACTCGCTACAAATTTCTCGAGTTTCACAACATCCGCGGCGAATTTGCGAATGCCTTCCGCTGTTTTTTCTGTCGCCATTGCGTTATCGTTCAGCAGATAGCGAAACGTTTTCTCATCGAGCTTCAGCTTCTCGATCTTCGCCTGCTTCGCTTTTTCCGGATCGAGTTTGCGTTCGAGTGGCTCGATCGACTCGGAAAGTTCCTTCATCAATTCCGGACTAATTGTTAGTGCATCGCAACCGGCCAGCTCGCGGATTTGTCCGACGTTACGAAAACTGGCACCCATTACTTCGGTCGCAATACCAAACTTCTTATAATACGTGTAAATTTCCGTAACCGATTGCGCTCCTGGATCTTCTGCTCCAGCGTAATCACGCTTCATCTCTTTTTTATACCAATCGTAAATCCGCCCTACAAAGGGTGAGATGAGCTGTACTTTGGCTTCCGCTGCGCGGACCGCCTGCGGCAACGAAAACATCAGAGTCAAATTGCAGCGGATCCCTTCCCTTTGCAGCTGTTCCGCGGCATTAAATCCTTCCCAAGTAGACGCGATTTTAATCAACACGCGTTCGCGCGGCATTTGGCGCTCTTCATAAAGCTGGATCAGTCGTCTCGCCTTTTTGATCGAACCTTCGACATCAAACGATAAGCGCGCATCTGTCTCCGTTGAAACACGTCCCGGCACGATCTCGAGAATGTCGCATCCAAATTGAACCAGCAAATGATCACAGATGTCTTCAATCTGCTCGTGCCCGCTCAGACCTGATTTCTTCCGATCAGCCAGCACCTCCTCGAGCAGGCGCGAGTACTCTGGTTTTTGCGTGGCCGCATATACCAGACTCGGATTCGTCGTCGCATCCTGCGGCTTGAACTCCTTCATGGACTCAAAGTCCGCCGTGTCAGCGACAACTTTGGTAAACTTCTTGAGTTGGTCGAGCTGATTCGGTTTCGTTTCAGTTTTTTTCTCTTCAGCAACAGCAGTACTCATATTAATTGCTCCTTGTTTTGAAAGGTACGCCCGAACAAAGGATCGACAAATGATAAAGTCTCGGTCGCGTCCCTACTTCCGTAGTTTCGCCGGCGTGGCGAGAAGGCGTGCCCGATGTCTATGCAGAAACAGCGGGCCGGGCCTCGACTGAACGTCTTGAGCCAAGCGCGGCTTTGACGAAATTATTCCCAAGTTCCCACATCGGTCCCGGAAATTTTCGGCACTCGGTAAGAACGTCATCGAGTGCATTGACGAACACGTCGACTTCTTTTTCTCCGATGATAAGCGGTGGCAGAATCTTCATCACATCCATGGCGTGCCCGGCAACTTGAGTGAGGATACGATGCTTGCTCAGCATCTGGGTCACGACCATTTGCGCGAAAAGCACCTTGTCGATCTTGTGCAAAAGTTTCCACGCCATCTTCAGTCTGAACTCCTGCGGTTCATGAAATTCGATTCCTATTATGAGTCCTTTGCCGCGCACTTCTTTGATGAAAGAGTGTTTCGCACGCAACTTATCCACTTTTTCCAGCAACAGCGCGCCCATCTTCGCGGAATTCTCAATTAACTTTTCGTTGTCGATTACTTCCAGTGCAGCCAATCCGCATGCCATCGCCAGATTGTTGCGGCCAAAAGTCGTCGAATGGACGACACAACGGTCCATGCGCGAAAAAGTTTTTTGGTAAATATCGCGCCGCGTCACGATTGCACCACAGGGCACGTAACCGCCGCTCAGCGTTTTTGCCAGCGTGATGATGTCCGGCTCCAGATTCCAATGTTGAAATCCAAACATTTTTCCGGTGCGTCCAAGCCCTGTCTGCACTTCGTCGGAGATCAGCAGCGTACCGTATTTCCGGCAGAGTTCCTGGGCGCGAACAAAGAAATCAGTCTTGGAAGTTTGACAGCCTTTTCCCTGAACGGTTTCGATGACGAACGCCGCCACGTCTCGCGAACGCAACTGCCGATCCAGCGCTTCGATATCCTCGAGTGGCACACGTGCGTCAAATCCTTCCATTAGCGGTCCGAATCCTTCGGTGAAACTTTCGCACCCCATCAACGATAACGAACCAAGACTCAGTCCGTGAAATGCGCTTGCGAGCGAAACCACTCGCTTACGTCCTGTGGCAGCGCGCGCAAACTTCAATGCGCCTTCCATCGCTTCAGTTCCTGAATTGCAGAAAAATACAGCGTTCAGATGCGACGGGGTTCGTTTCGTCAACGCCTCAGCGAGCAACCCGCTCAAGAGCGAGCAATCCATCTGCACCATGTTTGGCAAATCGAGATCGAGGACGTCGCGAATCGCTTGTTTCACTACCGGATGGTTCCGCCCGATGTTGAACACGCTGTAACCGCTCAAAAAATCGAGATACGGCTGATTATCCATGTCGTACAGGTAGGCGCCTTCCGCTCGCGCGTAGACCTTGTCGAACCCGATCACTCGCTGCGCCTGCACCAGCGTCGGGTTTACATGTCGCTCGTGGAGCTGGTAATTTTCACCCAGTCGCCCCGCGATAATTTCCTTCAGATCAAAAGCCATCCAGTGATGTTCTGCGATTTGCGCTCGAAACGCAAATTATAGTGCCGCAGTGCTCACCTTGATGACCGATAGTAGGGCAAGGCTTTTACAAAAAAAGCTGCAGAATCAGAAGCGATTCTGCAGCTTTAATTTTGAGAACTCGATTTCTGTTAGTCCTCGACAATCACTCGCTCAACTGTACGACTTTCAGTTGGGCCCGTGTAATAAACACGTACTTTCTGACCGGGTCGCAGTGGAGCTGTTACCACTTTGCCAGCCGAATCAACAATTCGCGCGGCCGTACCCAGAGCAAAACTGACTGGACCTTGCTCCCCCCTGACTACAACTGTCTTGCCGGGCTCATACGTAGTCACAGTGCCGGCTGTGTAGGTTGTGCTCGTTGTTTGAGTTGTTGTTGCTGGTTCTGTCGTTGTTTCGGTTGTTGTTGTGCTCGTCTGCGCAAACGCCAGGGGCGCTACCAATGCGCAAGCGATACCAATAATTGTTCTTTTCATATTAGACCTCCTTGTTTATTTTGATGTTTTCTGCCGAGCTTCATGCTCGGTAACGGCAGGCGTGCCTAGATTACACCTGTCCATTTTGGCCTTGGACGGTTGCGGGCCGCCGGTATTCGAAGGGGCACATCTTTCCCTCAATCTAACACGACTACGTGATCAATCAGACGCGTGTAGCCCGTGTTAGCGTAGAACACAACCACTCGCGCTCCGGGTTTGATCGGACCGCGTACGGGTCGGCCAAACTTGTCATAGACGAG
>JBKPLM010000182.1:0-7087 GCA_046731655.1 Verrucomicrobiota bacterium
GAGCGACTCTCGAGACAAGAAAGACCGCTCGGCTCGTTGGCAACTCATCGGTAAGCGCAATGGGAAGCGTCTTTTTCACTAACTTGGAATCCATCGCACCGGCCAGCGCGTCGTAGTAATTTTGTTTTTCTTCAATGCTCATTGTCTTGAGGCCAAGCTGATGAAGTTCGTTCCAAGTCCCTTCATCAGCATACCGGCCGACAACTGAAAAGACCGCTGGGCGAAGATCAGGAGGCAGCGAGTCGGGATTAGCGAGAAAAGCCTTAAAACGTTCGCGACAATTCGCGACGGTTTTCGGATCATTGAGATCCCCGAGAGCTGTAATCAGGCTCGGCCGGAGGTTTGTCGCCGAGGCGACTTGCTCGTCCGGTTTAGCTTCCCAGCCAACTGCATCAAAGGTAGGACACAAAAGTGATCGCGCATATCGCTGAAAGTTCTGTTGTTCAGAACTGCTGCTCAAAAGCCGGTTAATAAAATCCAGCACGTGAATGATCTGTTCGCGTTCGGCCAATTCGGTCGAAGCCGGCAGTTTTTCCACCAGCTCAAAATATAGGGCGATCGGTGCGCGGTTCGCCTGGACCAGAGCCCAGGCGTCGCTCAGCAGATTGACGCGATCCTCAAGGCCGAGATTCTTCAAAGCCCCTAGCAATAATTTCCACGATGGCTGGTCGTATTCGACGCGATAATTCCCGGCACCGTTTACGTTGAGCTTGAGCGCTCGATCCGGAAGAATGTTGTGGATGCTGTCGAGCTTCCTAGTCATCAATAGCGTGGCAGGAGTTTCGCCGACGACCGCATACGTCAGCGGGATTTTCCATTGGAGCGGTGGAGCCTTTGTGAAATTGACGGTAAAGCGTTCCTGCGTCAGCGAGACATTGCCACCTTGCTCTCGTTTCACATTCACGACGGGAAATCCGGGTTGCTCTGTCCAACCGGCTGCGATTTCCCCGACCGGTTTACCGGAGGCATCCGAAAGCGCATTCCACAAGTCCGCTGTCGTTGTATTCGAATACGTGTGCGCCGCCATGTAACGGCGGATTCCTTCCCGAAACACATCTTCGCCGAGGAAGCTCTCCAGCATTCGCAAAAATGACTGCCCTTTTTTGTAAGTGATATCGTCGAAGGCGCTGTTGGCTTCGGCCTCAGTCGCGACTGGCTGTTGGATCGGATGAGTGGTCGATCGCGCATCCCCTTCCATTGCCACTTCTTTGACGATTCCGACACGGCGGCTTGGGTCTCGCGGGAATTCCCGGCGCAGCCAGACTTCCCATTGTGGATTAAAGTGCGCCGTGCATTTAGAGCCCATCCACGAGGCAAATCCTTCGTTGAGCCACAAATTGTCCCACCAAGCCATCGTTACCAAGTCGCCGAACCATTGGTGCGCCATCTCATGTGCGAGAACCTCATAGATGTCTTGCTTCGTTCCCGCAGAGGAACTTTTCGGATCAAACAGAAGCTTCGATTCGTAGTAAGTAATGCCGCCCCAGTTTTCCATCGCGCCGCCAAAGCCGCCGGGTAGCGCAATCTGATCCAGTTTCGGCAACGGATAGGCCACCCCGAAATAATCGTTGTAGTACTGCAAGATTTGCGCGCTGGCTTCGAGCGCGTAGCGCCCCATCTCTGCCTTACCTTTCGTTGCGATCACTCGGACCTGAGTAGGGCCGCTTCGCGATTCAATGAAATCGAGTTCGCCTGCAACGAATACGTTCAGGTAACTGGACATGGGCGGGGTCAAGGCGAAGCGCACTTCCTTGCCGCCAGCGATTTTTTTCTCGCTCTCGATCGGCATATTCGAAACGGCGAGCCACTTTTCCGGGACAACCGCGGTCAATTGGAAGCGCGCGCGAAAGACCGGCTCGTCCCAGCAAGGAAAAAATCGACGGGCATCGGTTGCTTCAAACTGGGTGCCGAGCATGACCTTCCGAGCGCCGCTGCCCTGCTCCTGATAATGCATGTAGAAAAGGCCCTGCCCCTGCTGATTAATTTTGCCCGCGAAACGAAGTGCCAGCGTGTGCTCGCCGGTGGCAAGTTCTGACGGTAACGCGAGAGTAAGCAGTTCGTTTTTGGTATCGGTCTTCATTGCGGAGGCCGGCAATTCTTTGCCATCGATAGACGCCGCTTCGATTTTCAGTTCGAGCGCATTCAACACCAATTCGCGAACCGGCCTGCCAACGTTGAGCTTCACCGTCTCCGTCCCCGCAAATGTCAACTTCTCGATATCCGGAATGATCCGAACGGAGTAATCCATTGGGAGCACGTCTTTCGGAAGTTTTCCGGGCGTGTCTTTGAAACTGAATGGCTTTTCTGAAGCAAGTGCCGAGGACATGATTGCAAATTCAGCCGCAATAAACAGAAGCAGGGTGCGCATCTCTAGCGTAAACAATGCGCGTCGCTTATTGGATAACCAAAACGAGCAATAATTGCCCGCTGCCAACCTGGGGACCTTTGATGACCAGAGGACTGCGTTCGCTCAGCTTGGCGTCCGTTTCGAGCAAGAGTTCTTTCTCCTTATAAAGCTTCAAATTCAAAACATAACCGGCCGCGCTTTCACCCTGTGCGTCCACATGCAGTCCAAAAAATTTGCTGGTTGCGAGCCAGTCTTCCTGTCCGGTCTTGAGAGTCTTTTGCGACTGGCCGATCACCTGAAACTGGTTGTAGCCAAAGAATTTTTTCAGGGACCTTTCGATCCGCGTGAGTTCCGGCGGAATCGGTTCTGGCTGCGAAACATTTTCCGCAATAACAAGTCCGCTCCAGACCGTTTCCGCACCCTGGGACGCAGACGCCGCACCTGCGCTCAGCGCGACAAGGGAGATTAAGAACGCCAGCGAGCGACCCATGACGAATTACTTAGCGGCGTAATCCGCAGGCAAACTTTGGAGCCCCTCTGTCCACAATACCGTTACCCGGTCCTGTTTCACCTCAAACATTGAGACCGTTGCATTCGGGCTGACGACCGGATCAACGCGCGCATTTAGAATCTGGGTGAGGTATTGCGATTCTTCCGCCGGATTCTTGTCGCGAATGACGAAAATTGTAAAAATCAGAAAGACGGCGAGCGACGCGGTTCCCGTCCACAACAGGCGAGGAATTGTCCACCACGTGGAAGCTTTGGTTTCGCGGTCCGCAGAAGGCACGCTACTTTCACGAATTCTTTCGCGGACCTGATGGCTAAAAAATTCTTCGTTTCTCAGCGCAGAGACCCCCAACTCGCGCTTCAAAAGAACGCCAAGTTTTCTTGCGTCCGTTTTTTCGGCTTCAGCGGCAGCTTTGTCTGGCAAGGATGCCTCGAATTCCGACATTTCTCGCCCCGTGAGCTGCCCGTCCAGCCATGCGGTCCACTTTTCTTCAAATGTTTTCATAAATGTCTCTCAGTAAATTTTGCAATTTCTTGCGCGCATAAAACAGGCGCGACATCACCGTGCCTATCGAGCAACCGAGTGCTTCCGCGATTTCATGATATTGCATTCCTTCGATTTCTTTCATCAATATGACGGCTCGTTGCTCAGGCGAGAGCTGAGCAATTGCCTTGTCGATCCGGGCGCGAATCTCGCTACGTTCAATCATCTGGTAAGGCAAAGCTTCTGACTTCGGCACCGTCTTGGATGCTGGCTCAACTTCTTTTAACTGGATCGAATCGTCGAACTCGCTGCCTCCGCCTTTGACTTGTTTTTTGCGGAGCCAATCGATCGTCACGTTCATGACGATTCGATAAATCCAGGTGTAAAATGACGAACGCCCCCGAAAGCGCTTAATTGATTTCCACGCTTTGAGGAAGCTGTCCTGAGCAAGGTCCCAAGCGTCTTGCTCGTTATGAACCATGTTGTAAATCATGCCAAATACTCGTGTTCGGTAGCGAGTTACCAGCTCGTCGAATGCTTCAGTGTCACCGGCCTGGCATCGTGTCACCAAGTCCAAGTCCGACACATCGGCCTGAGCCAGAGTCGCTTCCGTTTGCATGATTGGACGGGAGCCTGCCCTATTTCATTCAACCCCGAAAGCTTTCGGGACCGAACCGGCGACGCCACTCGCCGCGATATTCACCCATCAGAGTGACAATGCCGTCTCGCACCTGAAAAAGTCGCTGGCGAAGCACTGCGTATTGTGAGCGGGTAACTAGTCCGGCGATCTTCCGGAGTTGCACCGCCGCGTCCATTGAAATCGTGATTGCTTTCAAGGCCCGCTTCAAATACGCGATTGTCATCCCGATTTCGCTCAGACTATCACTGCTCAAGGCTGCGGCCAGTTTGGCGTTCGCCAGCGCAGCTTGTGTGGCCAATTTTACAGCTGCCGGCTCGTTCGAAAGCGAAGCGTTTCGATCGAACAGGTGATCAATCCAAATCGTCAAAGCGAAGGCAGCACGGTACAGATCATGTCCTTCTAAGGTCTCTGCTGATCTGAATGTCTCGTCGATTCCACGGCCGTCTTCTTCAGCCAGCTCTTCCTCCGGCAGCGCGTCGAGTTCCCCGCTCCAATCCCTGGAATCCAATAATTGGGTCCAACCCATTTCGCGCGCGATGATCTCGTCGCGTTGGGGATCGTCGAGGTGTTCTTCCAGCAACCGCATGTACTTTTCTGCTTTGCCTTCCTGCTGCTGTAGGAAACGCTCCCACTGGTACTCGTCCCAGACGCGTTCGGGCTCACCCTGGTAGCCGGCCATGATAAAAGACTAAACGCGAGCTTGTCTCTGCGCGAAAAATTTTTTGTAGGGCGTTTTCGGTGAAACGCCGTTTGAGTTGGCCTCTGACACAGACGCCCTACAATTTAGTCTTTGCCATTTCTTCGCGTTCCGTTTGCAGCCGCAACTGCCCGCATGCGGCATCGATATCATGCCCTTTCTCGCGACGCAACGTAACCGGAATTCCTTCGACTCGTAAAATCGATAGAAACTTTTCCTGACGACTTTGTGAAGGTCGCGCCCAGGGCAGACCGGACACGCTATTGTACGGAATTAAATTCACTTTTGCCGAGAGCCGGCGTGCGTGACGAGAAAGGAGACGCGCTTGGTCGTCAGAGTCGTTCACATCTGCTATCAAGATGTATTCGAACGTAAGGCGCTGCTTCTTGTGAGCCTTGTAGTAGTCGCAAGCGGAAAGCAGTGTCTCGATGTTGTAACGGCGATTGATCGGCATGATCCGATTACGAACCTCGTCAGTGGCGCCGTGCAGAGACACCGCCAGCCGAATTTGCAAGCGTTCTTCACCCAGTTTGCGAATCTGCGGCGCCAGGCCGCTGGTTGAAATCGTGATGTGGCGCGCGCCGATACCGAGGCCCCACTCCGCGTTAATTATCCGAATCGCACACAACACGTTCTCGAGATTGGCGAGCGGTTCGCCCATCCCCATGAACACTACGTTGTCGATTTTCTCTGTAGTCGCACACTCAACTGCGATGAGCTGGTTGACAATTTCGTCTGCGCTCAGATTGCGCGAAAAACCTTCCAACCCGCTCGCGCAGAACTTGCACCCGTAAGCGCAGCCCACCTGGGTGGAGACACAGATCGTCCGACGGTCCGATCTGCTACCGTAAAGGGCTAGCGACGCGGGAATCAAAACCGATTCGATCAAATTTCCGTCGGCCAAACGAAAAAGAAATTTCCGCGTCGTGTCACGCGCTCCAAGTACGCGCACGACGTCAATGTTACCAAGCGAAAACGCCTCTAAAAGCCGTCTGCGCAACGGTTGCGGCAAATTGGTCATTTTTTCGATCGTGTTAACGCGCTTTTTATAAAGCCAGTCGGTGATCTGGCCCGCGCGGTATGAGGGTTCTCCCAGTTCGCGAAGCTGCTCCTGAAGCTCGTTAAGAATGAGCGATTTGAGATCAGTTTTGCCGGCGCGCTTCACTACGAAATCTATCGGAGACCGCGTCTTGCATCAAACATCTGCGGAAGTAGGTTCGGCACATGAAGGAACGCCTTGCACTGCGAGCGATTCTGTTTCTGGTAGTCGCATCGGTGCTCTCCGCCTGCGCATCTTCCGAGGATTCGATGAGCGGGGATTCTGCCTCCTCGTCTGCTACGTCTGGCACACCTGTCCCTGGTGAAAAGCTATCCGACGAGGGAAAGTTTACTCCGGGTGGGCCTGGCGCTAGCGGAAGCGTGCACTGGTAATTCGGGTTGTAGCGGCCGACCTCTGGGCGGCGGAGCCCACGATTCTTTAGTTAAGTTAGCGGCGCGCTTCGCAGAGCGAAGCGTCTACAGCGCCGCGAGATTTCTGCTTGATCGCGCAGGCGCGCGGAGAACACTCAGCGGCGATGCAGAGAACGCGCTCGCCACTCGCTCTTGGTTGGGAGGCCGCGCGAGCCAACGCACTGCCGGCGTTAATTATTCAGACGGTCATGCTGACGTTACTCGTGGCTTTTTACACGAGTCACACAGCGTTCGCGCTGCTTTCGCAGCTAGCCGAGCTAAAGCGCACAGGTGGGATCCTCTTTGTGATCGTCGCATCCGTAACGGCGGGGGCCCTGATTCCGGAGTTGTTTTTGATTCTTTTCTTCCAGCGAGGACGCCCCAGTCGTCGGAATCTTCGCAATTTGCTGTTTACCGTACCCGTCTGGGGACTCGACGGAACACTCGTCGATCTCTTGTATCGAAACGAAGCAGCCTGGTTTGGAGACGTCGCAACGCTGCCGGTGGTCGTGGCAAAAATTTGCGTCGATCAGTTCGGTTACAATCCGCTTTTTGCGGCGCCGTTTGGTGTGCTCACCTACGAATGGAAAAACAACGGCATCTCACTGCAACCCATTCGTGACCTCTTCACGTGGAAACATTACCGCGACAAAATCATTCCAACCTTGCTCGCCACGTGGGCAGTCTGGATTCCGCTGATGGCAGTTATCTACTCGCTGCCGCTTGCTCTCCAATTTCCACTGTTCGGGCTGGCGCTTACTTTTTGGGTGTTGCTCCTCACTTACATGACGAATCGTTTTGCCGGGAAAATTGAAGCCGATGCGCCGCTCGCACTGGCGACGGCGAAAGTTAAACAGTTAAAAGGGTTACAAGGTTAAAAAGTGTAAACCACGGGAGTCATGTTCAGCCTGTTTTAACGATTTAACTCTTAACGTTTTGACTACTTCACGAAGTGAATGAGCG
>JBKPLM010000183.1:0-3931 GCA_046731655.1 Verrucomicrobiota bacterium
CTGCGGAGAGGCAACGGCAACAGCCATTGCCTCTCTTGCTTTTGTGGCAAGGGCTCATTGTTGTCGCTTCAATGATTTGCACACCGCAACTTCCCGGGTGTAGTTTGTTGTTGGTGAAGATGCCGATAGCGAAAAGCGCTGCAATTCTCATCGCGGCCAGCATGTTTGCCGGAACGATGGTTGCTGACCCCAAGGTCAAGCAAGCTCCAAAACGCAAGCAAACAGTTGAAGAGCGGACGGTTTTCGTCACCGGTTCGCTTATCCCACAACGCATAAAACTGCAGCCGATCGGCACTACCACGGTTTCACCGGTTCGAATCATTGACCGTCGTGAGATCGACTGGACCGGGCGACTTACGACGCCGGGCGTTTTCGTCAATGAGCCGTCGGTGCGCGTAATTGGGCACTGATCTCAGACAAGGCGAGCGCATCTGCCGGCGGTGTTTTGAAGCTGTTCTTAGGAAACTGCGAAACGAAATTCCCTAAAAAAAGCTGAACGGCGATTGAAGCTGTCCTCAGGCAGCTCAGCCACTCCTAATCCTGGAACTTATTTTATTTGCCGGTCGCTTGCCTGTAGATAGTCATCGGGCTGGCGGTGGTCGGAATCGGGCGGATCCTCTCACAAGGTACAGGAATACCGGATGTTGAAGTGAACGTGTAGCACATTCTCTTTACGGTCTTCATAGCCTGCTGTGGCTGTGTTGAGAGCACCGCGTTTTTGCTCTGATCAGTAGCAAATGCCGATACGCAAAATGCAAGCGTGAGCGCGACAATTGCGCATCGAACCGACGAACCGCACAGGCGACTAAGCCTGTTTCCTGTTTTCACGCAACGATCATGATTGCGCTTCGAATTTTGCGCAAGCTTATTTGGCGGCTATTCAAGACAAAGAAACGACACTTTCGGCACTGCCAATCAATCCGTCCCAAAAATATTCGGCACACAGGAGGACGCTGCCTTTCGCACCGCGGCATGTAAATACGCTGGGCTCCTCATTCTGGGACGCTGCATGCTTGTTTGCCTCAATTGAAAAAGCCGTTGGCGACGCATACGGAAGAGTCCGCCCACTAAAGCTACGGCGCGACAGTCTTCGCTCTCTTCTACGACGACAGGTAAGACTGGAGGTAAGGGGATTCGAACCCCTGGCCTTCTCATTGCGAACGAGACGCTCTACCAACTGAGCTATACCCCCAAGGATGGTCTGCAAGCTAGCATGACGAAAAAATTCGTCCAGCTAACCGCAAAACCGCCGCCATTAGCTCGACGACTTAGTGGGAAATGCGAAAATCGGCGGGAAGAAAAGGACGTGTGCCGCCCGAACCACGTGTAGCGTCAGCGTCCGCGGCGCCGACACCGGCTGATGGGGCGGAAATGGGTTGCTGTCCCTTGCTTTTGAGAGATTCGTTTAAGACTGGGAGATCCTTGGCGAGCAATTGATCGAACTCTTTTGTCACATCACTCAATTCCCGCTTTAGCGCGTCGATATATGCAATCTGGTAGCCGCCAGGTTTTCCTTCATAACTGAGGATCGCTCCATAAAGCTGATCGGTATGCTCTCGCAATCGCTCCTCGCCCGTGATTGCTCCTCCTTCTGTCGTTGCGACGATTTTCTTGCGGACAGCATCAACCTTTCCGTCAAAATCAGAGACGTCTTTGCGGATGGGATCACCTTCTGGCAATCCCGCCATTGCGGGACTCTGCGCCAACGCTTTGCGCAAGGCGACAATCCGGTCCATTAGCGCACTTTCCTCGTCAAAGAGCGCATGAACCTTCATTGCAGCGTCGAATTGTGTTTTGCGGTCTGCAGCGCTGAATTTCGCCCGGCGATCGACACCAACGGCCAATTTTGTTTCCGAAACTTTGCCGGCTTTTGTTAGACGCACAGTGTATTCTCCGGGCACCAGCCGTGGGCCTCGTACTCCCGAAAAGGCAATCTGCGCGGCAGGTGGCACGCGCGGCGGCTTCACACGCATTGTCCACGTCACCCGATTTAGGCCGGGCCTTTTGCTGGCCGGCAACTCGTCGACAACGCGCCCCGAGGAATCTAAGACTTCCAGCTTCAATTTTCCAAACAGGTGACGCTCGCGCTGGTAATAATTGATCACGGCGGCGTCAGGCGGATTATCACCGATAAAAACTGCATCACCATTGGCCCATCCGCCTGAGCCTTCGATTCGCTGTTGCACAGGGCGCGCCGACACGAATGCGACGTCCTGCTTCAACAAATCCGGCGTCAACGCGCGCAATGGCGTGATATCGTCAACGATCCAGATCCCGCGGCCATGTGTTGCCAGAACCAGATCATTATCGCGCGGTTGAATTGCCAGATCTCGAACCGCGACGGCGGGAAAATGGTTGCCTTTAAATTGCGCCCAGTTTTTTCCACCATCGATCGACACCCAAAGTCCAAACTCTGTCCCCAGAAAGAGCAGATCCGGCTTGACCAAATCCTCCTTGATCACGTGAGCGTATCCGCGGACGCCTTTGGCCTCCTGCGCGTCTACAAGCGGGATCCAAGTCTTACCGTAATCAGTTGTTTTGAACACGTACGGCGTCATGTCGCCAAAGGTGTGTCGATCAAACGCAGCGTAAGCAGTGCCGGCGTCGAAGTTGCTCGTCTGCACCCAGGTGACCCACGAATTTTTTGGCAAACTGGGAACATTGCCGACGACGTTGGTCCACGTCTTGCCGCCGTCACGAGTGAGTTGAAGGTTGCCGTCGTCTGTGCCGACCCAGATCAGCGATTTGTCTTTTGGCGATTCACTGATCGAGTAAATCGTGGTGTGCATTTCAGCCGAGGAATTGTCCACTGTGACGCCACCCGATTGCTCCTGTTTCTGTTTTTCCGGGTCGTTGGTTGTTAGATCCGGCGAGATGCGTTCCCAGGTTTGGCCATGATCGCGCGAACGAAATAGAAACTGAGCGCCGATGTAAATGGTCCCCTTCTCGTTAGGCGAAAGCGCGATTGGCGTATTCCAGTTAAACCTCAGCTTTTCCCTGTAATTCGGACGTGGCTTGATGTTGCGAGCTTCGTGCGTGTTGCGATTTACTCGCCCGATCTCGCCACCTTGATATTCGGCATAAATGTAATCGGGATCAGCGGGATCGGGAAACATCCAAAAGCCATCGCCGTTGTACATGTTTTCCCACTGCGCGTTGGTAACACCGCCAGGATATTGTGATTCGCCCACGAAAGAGCTGTTGTCCTGCAAACCGCCGTAAACGCGGTAGGGATCTTTGTCATCCACGCTAACGTGATAGAATTGAGAGACCGGCAGGTTTTCAGCCTTCCACCATTTCGAGCCGCCATTGTAGGAATACCACATCCCACCGTCGTCGCCGGCGAATACTACTTGCGTGTTGGTCGGATCAATCCAGACAGCATGCACATCGCCGTGCATCCCGCCGAATCCGCCAACTACTGCGAAACTCTTGCCCGCGTCTTCGCTGACGATCATTGACCCGTCGGGCTTGAACACGCGATCTGGATTTTTTGGATCGACAATCAAATTCGCGAAATAGAATGGCCGCCACACCATCCATTGACTCTTATCTCGCTTGTCCCAGGTCGCGCCGCCATCGTCGGAGACGAAGAGCGCGCTTTCGGGTGATTCGACAAACGCGTAAACACGCTTGGGATTCGAAGGCGCGATTGCCACTGCAAGACGCCCGTACGGTTTCTTTGGGAAACCCTTGTTGGCCTCGGACGTAATCTCAGTCCAAGTATTGCCGCCGTCGGTAGAACGAAATAATCCACTAGCTGATGGCGCAGTGGGGCTTTGACCACCCGACCGATATTCCCAGCCTTTGCGCCGGAAATCCCACATCGCTGCGAACATGACGTCTGGGTTTGCCGGGTCGATGGCCACGTCGGTGCAACCCGTCGAAAGATTCGGCCCTTTGAGGACCTGGTTCCAAGTTTTGCCATCGT
>JBKPLM010000184.1:0-8423 GCA_046731655.1 Verrucomicrobiota bacterium
CTGTAAACCAGCCACGTGATCTTTGCATCCGGGCCGAGCTCGGTTCGTAATTGTTCGGTGCGTATACGCGCAGCCCGAACAAAGTTCGCCCACCAATGATCGTGCGGATAAGTCTTGTACTTTTCCCATTGATACATCGATGGGCCACCGACAAGAATGATATATTCGCCCGACACCGGGGAAGCCGCTTGGGAGCCAAACGCAAATATCGACAACAAATAAACGAGCAAGAAGCGTTTTATCATCACAGGCAGGGACTATTTATGCTGAACGCGAAGTTCTGCAAGTGTTAGGGTGCGATCGTCCTTCGACGGGCTCGGGACCTTGAGCTCGTCGAAGCGGCCGAGAGCTCCGGGGGACCGTATTCATTGGCGGGCGGCGTCCCGCAGCTGCGCGGGAGCCCTACCAACCCGGATCGATCTCATCGCACACCAAGTCTTCCCATGTTTGGCGTTTTCGGATCAGCGCGAGCTGGTCGCCACGAACCAGCGCTTCCGAGGGCAAGGGGCGCGAGTTGTAATTAGAAGCCATTACAAAGCCGTATGCGCCCGCACTCATGATGGCGAGCAAATCCCCCTCATGAAGTTCCGGCATATCCCGATCCAGCGCAAAAAAATCGCCCGACTCGCATACCGGCCCGACGATGTCGATCTTCTCTGTCATACTTTTGCTCATGCTCGCATCTACCACCGGCACAATCTCGTGATAACTACGATAGAGCGCAGGTCGGATCAGGTCGTTCATCGCAGCGTCGACAATCGCAAACTTCTTCGCACCCGATTTTTTGACGTAACGCACGCGCATGAGCAAGACGCCGGCATTGCCGACAAGAAAACGACCAGGCTCGAGCAGGATCCGAATACCCAAATCGCGCAGTGGTGGCACAATTGCGTCAGCGTAATCGCGGACACTGAACGCGGACGATTCTCCGCCGTGGTCGTGCCACCATTTACCCGACCCGCTCTCGAGTGCGCGCCGGTAAACAATTCCCATACCGCCGCCGATGCTGAAGAACTTGATTCCATATTTTGATTTCAGCTCGCGCACGATTGGCGTCACTTTTCCGATCGCGCTCGCGAATGGCTTCGCCTCTGTGACTTGTGAGCCGATATGCATTTGGATGCCGACAATCTCGACATTGCGTATTTTGGCCGCTCGCTCGTAAACCGCGGCGACGCGATCCAGCGCGATACCGAATTTATTTTCATGCGAACCGGTCGAGATGTACTCGTGCGTATGCGGATCGACATCCGGATTCACTCGTAGTGCAATCGGCGCGCGTATTTCTTTTGCACCCGCGATGCGATCGATGTGCTCCAACTCCCGTTCGCTCTCGACGTTGAGGCTGTAAACGCGCTGCTCGAGCGCGTATTCTATTTCCTCTCGCGACTTGCCCACGCCGGCGAACGTGCAGTTGGCGGGATTGCCACCAGCGGCGAGCACACGATAGAGTTCGCCGCCCGAAACGATGTCAAAACCTGCGCCCGCGTCGGCGAGCAACTTCAGGATCGCGCGATTTGAGTTTGCTTTGACCGCGTAACAAATCAGGTGGTCCAACGGCTCGAGCGCAGCGTCCAGGCGCGCATAGTGATCGAGAATTGTTCCCCCGCTGTAAACATAAGTCGGTGTGCCGAGTTCCTCTGCGACGCGGGAAAGATCGACATCTTCGCAGTAGAGATGCCCGTCGCGATAACGGAAAGAGTGCACAAATCACTGTAGCCGCTTCGCTGTGCGAAGCGCAACGCGACAGCCTACCCAAGCATCCTCAAGCCGATATTGAGAACCGCAATCAATGCTACGCCTATGGAAAAACTCGTCAGCACAAGTTTTTTGTCATGTTTGAGCATTTCTCCAACCACAGCGTGTGTGGCCAGATAGAGAAATCCGCCGCCAACATTCGCCATGATCAAGCCAAGCCAAAAAGTCGAGACATTCGCCAGCCACACCATACCGATCACGCCGCCGAGGAGAGTAGTTGCTTCTACGGCTGCCACCCAACCGAGGGCAGCCGAGCGCCGAAGTCCCGCACCGATCAAAAGACTACCGAGCGCGAGACCTTCAGGGACCTTGTGGATACAGAGAGCAGAGAAGAGCGACCATTTTGTCGCGTCCGTTGAAGGCGCTTCCTGTTGAATTCCCAAGGCCAGACCATCGGTCGTACTGTGAATCGCCAATGCGACAATCAGCGCAGTGGCGATCTCGCTGAAATGCCGTGTCGCATCCGCGTCGAAATGACTGGCAGCGCAAGCAGGGCAAACATGATGGACATGTTTACTGATAAAGAAAAACAGCAAGTATCCGGTAGCCGCCGCTCCCACGACTGGCCAAATGCCGCTGTAGTTCAAACTTTCGGGTACAATTGCAAAGAGCGTTACGCCTAGCAGCGTTCCGGCTGCGAAACTGATGAGCGCGCAAAGCGGCTTGTGTTCCAGACGCAACGAGGTGCTGATCCCTCCGCCGACAAGGGCGAAAACATAAGCCGCGACGACCTGCCAGAGTGCGGTGACCATTTAGGAGTCTACGAACTCGCGACCGATTCGTGATCTTCGCGGCAATGTTGCGTCTCAATAGTGACGTGAACCAGTTCGTGAAGTCCACGCAGCAACGCCCGGTAGGACTCGCAGCTTTTCGGTTCGTGCGCCACCACAGAGACCATTGCCGCATATTTTCCGATACCGACCTGCCAGACGTGCAGATCGGTCACGACCGAATCGCCATCACTCTCCATCGCGCGGCGAATTTCATCAGGCAAATCCGACGACGCAGGCGTGCGATCCAGCAAGATGCCGGCAGTATCGCGCAAAAGTGTGTAAGCCCAGGAAAAAACGACGCCGCTTCCGACAACTCCCACGACTGGATCAAGCCACGCCCACCCGAAGAATTTGCCGCCTGTTAAGGCGGCGATCGCCAAGACCGAAGTAAATGCATCGGCGAGTACATGCAGATACGCCGCACGCAGGTTTAAATCATGATCGTGAGCGCTACCATGACCAGTTTCGTGATGGCGATCTGCAAGCAATACTGCGCAACCCAGGTTTACGAGCAATCCGAGGGAAGCGATGCCGATTGCCTCGTTGAAATGAATTTCCAGCGGAACAAACAGCCGATGCACGGATTCACCAGCCATCAATAACGCCACGATCGAGAGCACAACTGCGCTCGTGAATCCTCCAAGCACGCCTACTTTTCCGGTGCCGAAACTAAAACGCGCGTTGCCGGCTTGCGTTCTTGCGAAGTAGTAGGCCGCCGCCGTTATCAAAAATGCCAGGACATGCGTACTCATGTGCCAGCCATCAGCGAGCAACGCCATCGAATGCGACATCAAACCAACCGCGATCTCGACCACCATCATGGCCGCGGTAACAACAATCACGATCCGAGTGCGCCGTTCCGCGTGCGAAAAATCCGGAACGAAATCGTGCCTCTTACGAAAACGGGAATGATCAGTCCGATGCATTTCGATTGAAATTAGCGGGATTATGGTTTTGGGCGTCGAATTTCTGGCCAGTATCCTGGGCGGAGGGCCGTTCCGAAACTCAATAATGTGCTTTGGATTCCAACGATAACTCCAGCTGATTTACCGACAAATCTCATTTAGCAAATCGCGAGTGGTCGCGTCTTTGCCATGGAAAGTAACACGGCCTTCAGGCGTTCCGAGAAACGGGCCGGAAGTATAAGAATATGTAAAAGCAAACTGCTCGCCGTACACTTTATGGACTTCTGCAGCTAAAACATCCATCGCGGCGAAAAGCGGCATTCGATCAATGTCGACCTCTGCAAACCGCACATCGAGCGGATGAATCTGCGTCACATCAACCAATTTTTCACGAACTCTAAACACGGGTCATCCTGAGCGAAGCGAAGGACCTCACACAAGCTGTTAGTGTTACGCATCGGTTCCCCTGCGTGATCAACGTGCTTGTGCGAAGTCCTTCGGTCGCCGCGGCGACCTCGGGATGACGATCAGCAGCCGACAGCACGCTCAAGCCACGACTAAAATGTCGTGCGCAATCCAACGACCACGCCACGACCGGGCAACGGCAGCACTTCTTTCAGGAATGACAAGTGATCGCGCGCTTCCGCGTCCAATAAGTTCGTGCCGCGCACATAAAGATAATTGTATGCGCGCCACCACTGGAACTTGTAGCCAATGCTGGCATTCAGAAACGTGTAACCCGGCGTGGATGTTTCGAACTCGGCGACCCGATTCTGGGCATCGACGCGCCAGCCTTCAATGCTGGCAAGCCAGTGTTCGCTTTCATAATTGAGTGAGATGCCGTAACGGAAAGGGGTGATACGCGGCAACGGTTCGCCGCTGCTGTCTTCCGCGTGAACGTAGTCGGCCTGTAGCCGCAGATAAAGGTCGTTGGGATTTTTCTGCGGCGTTTCTTCGCCTTTCGTGATGACGTTCTTGACCGATTTGGAGTCGGCCGGCTCGCTTGATCTCGTGATGTTCAATGGCAGCAGATGAAAATCAAGGCGCCCTTCGCCGCCGTAGAACGTCGCCTTCTTGGGCGTATAGATGTAAACTGGCAGATTGTCTTCGATGTCGCCGGTTGCTGTGAAATCAATGAAACCATCGTAGCTGGTGTAATAACCGCTGATGAATCCGGTGATATGACCGGCGGTTTTTCGCAAGCTCAGATCCACGGTGCGGTTTATTTCCACGCCGAGGTTCGGATCGCCAATGATGAATTGAAACGTGGCGTCGTGCGGGCCACGCGCGAAAAGTTCCTCTGCCGTCGGCGCGCGTTGTGAATACGTCAGATTGAGCGCGAGCTGCCAGTCTTGAGCGAAATCGTAAATCGCACCAGCCGCGCCGCTGACGGGCAAGAATTCCTGGTCCTTCTGACTAGGCGAGGTGAGCGAAGTCAGCTCCGGATCGCTCGAGTCGATCGAAACTGAATCATACTCGACACGAGCACCCAACTGAAGACGTACGGGAGTTAGTTTTACCTCTTCAAAAATAAATCCGGCGGCAGCGAGAGTTTCTGTCGGCTGCAAAAAAGCTTCCTCACCCAGAACGGAAAGCTCTTTGTAAAATACCTGAGAACCGATCGAACCTTCAACCGGCCCGATCGCCTGGTGCACAAGCTCGATGCGCGAATCGACGCCTTTCGTTTTAAACGTGGCACCGACTGTATCGCCGTCGATTTCGTCATGTTTGTAATCCGTGTAAACGAACTTCAGATTCGCGACCGAAAACCACGGCACCGGCTCGACAATCGAGCTGCGGACATTGTATTGGTCCTTGCGCACGTTGAGGTGCACGGGTTCCGGTCGAACACCGGGCTCGTCTGTTTCGGGATTGTCCGGGACACCGTACTGCGAAAGGAACCGGCTGTACGACGCACCAACGTAGCCCTTAGCCCACACGTACGATCCGCCGATTCCGAAATCTTTCGTCTTCACGAACGTGTTCGGCACTTCGCCAAACGGATTCCCGCCAAATCCATTATTGTGGCGTTGCTCTGGCGTGAGCTCCGAGCGAATCCGCTGGTCCAGCGCGAATGCGGGAATGCTCCGATCGTCGGTGCGCAAGATCGATCCTTCAGCGTGAACGACGAAATGCTGAAACGGAGAAAGCGTGAGCGCCATAGCGCCGCTGCGCTCGAGATCGGCGCTGTTGAATCGGCCATCGATTTCACCGCTGAGCCGTTCCGCTGGTTGCTCGACGGGGATGAGATTGTCCGTCACGTTCACCACTCCACCAATGGCGCCCGAGCCGTACAGGATTGTCGCCGGGCCGTGCACGACTTCGATGCTCTGGCTGAGCAACGTGCTTACACTTGGGGCATGATCAGGGCTCAGGTTGGAAACATCGAAAAGTTCGGTGCCGTTGTTGAGAACGCGGACCCGATTGTCCGCCTGCCCGTGAATGACCGGCCGGCTCGCGCCTGCAGTATAGCCGCTCGCTGCGACCCCTGGTTGCTCGGCCAGCGTGTCGCCCAAGGTCGCTTCTGTCCGCAGCTTTAAATTATCTTCAGTAAGAATGGTAACTGACTGAGCTTTGTCGGTCTCGCTCTTCTCGATCGCGCCTCCACTGACAACGACGCGCTGGGCTTCAGCTACGCCCGGTGATGGCGATGGTGTCGGGCTCGTGACGGCTGGCACAGGATTTTGCGCCATAGCCATGCTCGCCCTGAAAAGCAGCAGGCTTGCTGCAATTAGAACTTTTTTCATTGAGATTGTTGAGAAATTGATTTTTCAAAACTGGATTCGTTGCGGCGTTCACGATTTACATGAAAGCCAGGTGAGGATGGTGCGAGATTGTAGGGCGTTTCTGTAAAACGCTGATTAATTGGCCGGCGTCTGGCACAGACGCCCTACAATTTTAACCAAGCGCAGGTGGCGCGTTCGCGAAGATGTGCGCCTTGAGAAAAAGCGGCTGAACCCAAGCCGAGCTGAGCGATGGAACTCTTCCAAATTGAGAAGCAAAGTCAGGTGGGGTGATGAGGGGGGGCTGCGCCGAATGATCGTAGTTGCCTGATGCGATCGCCGTAACGGCGCAACTATGCTCGGTGCGATTTGCGTCCGCGTGGACGCGCTGGTGGAGTTGCGGGGAAACACTTAGCGCCAGTGCCCAGGTAAACGCCGCGAAAACGCATGTCGCAACAAACATGCGTCCGTGGTTTATTGAACGCGCGGACGTGCTCATTGCGCAGCGACCTTGTAGTCGCGTCGCCGTTCGCGCAAGAATTTTCTGCAACTCCTGACTACTTAGGCCCGGAGGGCGTCAGAGTCGGTTCTAGTCTCCAGCCTTTCGCTTTTCTACAATGCCCCGCTGAAAAGCGACGCGATCATTATGCCCGGAAACGGTCGAGCCTGCTGCTCTGTCGCGCACAAGACGCGCGTACGCGCTATTCTCCACATAAGTCTCCCAATCGGAGGCAATCGGACCAAAGTAGAGGTGTCCCAGATGCCGCCAACATTCCAGCATGATCCCCTGCTTGAATGGCTGGCCTTTGGCAGTCACAACGATGCAATTGTTCTCACGCCACGTGCCCGGATCGTATTCGCCCCAGTGTAGTTCGAGGCTCTTAAGTCGCAACGCATCGAGAGCAGTGAGCAGATCCTCCGACCATTGGTAGCAATAACCGCGTTTCCTCAGGCCGTGATAAATAAGGAAGTTATTGAAAATCGGCGTCCCAAACATGCGGTATTCCCGCCTGAGCTTGCTTACGGTGGCGAACGCGCATTGTGCCAGGAGCGTCGCCTCCTCTCGATTCACTCTTGGCGAAAGTGACGCGAGTTGGTTGGCCAGCGCCTCGGCCTTGGCAGAATCATTTTTTGGCATCTGGAATGAAACCGGCGGTTGCTGTTGTTGTTGATCAGCGATAGCCGGCCTGGCCGAGACCGCAAACGTCGCGAGGAGAAGAGCAAAGCAAGTTAGCGACTGAATTTGCGATGTCATAGCGCGTGCTGGGAAGATTATCTGTCTGCAATGTTGATGCAAAATCTGTTCCCCAAAAGCACACAGTCTCTTCGTCGAAACGTCGACATCTGTGTGTATTGTAATTAGGAACAGGAAATTTGCCTGTTCTCCATTTCAGCGTAATTCTGAAAACTTTCGTATGCCCGATCGAGCTTATCTCCATCCGGTTGATCCGGAATTGATGCCTGGGGCGCGCAACGCCATTCATGTCTGCCTTCGAGTGAAACCGCCGGAGCGGATCACAATCATTACAGACACTGCGACGCGTGAAATCGCCGCAGCGCTGCAAGCAGAAGTCGAGCGCGTCGGTTCAGAGTACAGCTTGTTTGTGCTGGAGCATCATGCTCGGCGTCCGCTCAAGTATATGCCAGAGATCATCCTCGATGACCTGGCACTCTCACAGGTGTCGATTTTCGCCGCGCAAACTCAACCCGGCGAGCTTACCGCCCGAACCCAGATGACCAGCGTAGTCAACAATCACAAAATCCGACACGCTCATATGGTGAACATTAACCGGCAAATCATGCTCGAAGGCATGCGCGCCGACTTTGTGAAAGTGGACGACTTGAGCGAACGGCTGGTCGAACGCGCGCGCAATGCCGAACGGATCACGTGCAAAACACCTCACGGCACCGAGTTTGAGGCGGAGCTTTCACCGAAATTGAGATGGCTTAAAACCAGCGGAATTATCACGAAAGACAAATGGGGCAATTTGCCTGGAGGAGAAATTTTCACCGCGCCGCTCAATACTAACGGAGTTTTCGTCGTTGATGGCGTGGTGGGCGATTATCTCTGCGAACGCTTTGGCGACCTCGAATCCAATCCGCTCACGATCGAAGTGGAAAATAATCGGATCCGCTCCTTGAAATCGGAAAACAAGGATTTGCGTGACGAATTTCGCGCTTATACAAGCACAGATGAAAACAGCAACCGCGTCGGCGAATTCGCGATTGGCACCAACACGGCCTGCACGCACGTAATTGGGCAC
>JBKPLM010000185.1:0-3932 GCA_046731655.1 Verrucomicrobiota bacterium
TTCTCCCAGTGTCTCAAAATCAACCGTCACTCCGAACGGGGTACCAATTTCATCCTGACGCCGGTATCGACGGCCGATGGCCCCGCTCTCATCATAGAAAACAGTCATGTGCGGTCGCAAAAAGGCGACAATCTCTTTTGCTTTCGCGACCAGCTGCGGATTGTTCTTGAGCAGCGGAAATATGCCGCACTTTATCGGAGCCATGCGCGGATGAAAACGCAGCACAAGGCGCCTCTCCATTTTTCCTTTTTCATCCGGAGCCTGATCCTCTGAATACGCCTCGCAGATTAGAGCTAGCACCGTGCGATCGACGCCGGCACTCGGCTCGACGACATGCGGCACAAATCGTTGTTTTGCTTCCTCATCAAAATATTCAAGAGATTTTCCGCTCGCCTTCTGATGCTGCGATAAATCGTAATCCGTCCGATACGCGACCCCTTCGAGCTCCTGTCGTCCAAACGGAAAATCGTATTCGATGTCGTATGTCCCTTTTGAATAGAACGCGCGCTCTTCGTCGGGCACCGTGAGCACATGAAGTCTGCTGCGCGGAATCCCGATGTTTGCATAAAACGTCAGACGTTCTTCCTTCCAATATTCGAGCAATTCCATTCCCTGCTCTGGTCGACAAAAATATTCGAGCTCCATTTGTTCGAACTCGCGTGACCGAAACGTGAAATTGCGCGGATTAATTTCGTTGCGAAATGCCTTGCCGATCTGCGCGATTCCGAATGGCAATTTCTTGCGCGACACTTCGAGGATATTCTTGAATTGAACAAAGATGGACTGCGCGGTTTCTGGACGCAGGTAGGCGATGGAACTTTCATCTGTCGCTGCTCCGACATGTGTTTCGAACATCAGATTGAACTGCCGCGGCGCAGTTAAATCTTTGCCGCCGCAATTCGGACACTGCTTAACCCCTTTCTTCTCAACGACCTGATCAGAGCGCAAATGTGCTTTGCAGGTCCGGCAATCAATCATCGGATCGGAAAATCCTTCAACGTGGCCGGAAGCCTTTAGTACGGCGGGATGTGTTAGAATTGAGCCGTCCATGCCGACCACGTCGTCTCGCTCATGCACGGTCATTTGCCACCAGTAATTTTTTAGGTTTCGCTTTAACTCGACGCCAAGCGGTCCGTAATCCCAAAGACCGTTCAACCCGCCAAAGATTTCGCTGGATTGGAAAACAAAACCTCGCCTTTTGCACAGGCTGACGATTTTTTCCATGCGCTGCGTGTCGGTCGGTGTGCTCATTATTCCGGCCCACAGATTAACGCAGTTTATGCACTTTCAATCCAAAGAAATCTGTAGTGGCAGCCGTGCCGGCTGCATCTCCTAGGTTTTGCAGGCGACACGCCTGCCTCCACAGGGTTGTTATGGAATCGCCTGTTAGTCTTGCTTCTCGACCGTGACTTCCGTCTTCACCGAATTAGCAATGAAACATTGCTCGTGCGCGGCGTGATTCATTTCCTCGAGCTCTTGAGCAGTCGGTTGCTTGTCGCCTGAGAATTTTAGCCGCTGGTTTAGAGTCACGCGCGTAATGGCAAGCCTTCCATCTGCATTTTTCTCCATGTGACCGACCGCATCGTCAACATACTCATCGAGCACGAACTTCTTTTTCGCGGCGATCGCAAGAAATGTCAGCATGTGGCAGCTTGAAAGCGACGCCACAAACGCCTCTTCGGGATCGACAAGCTTCGGATTTCCGAGATAAGCGGGAGCAGCCGACGCTTGCATTTCGTGCCCGCCGTCAAATTTCCAGGCGTGATCGCGCGAATATTTCTGATACTCGAACGGCGTGTCACCACGTTTCCAAGTGAGAGTAATTTTATGTTCGGACATGCTTTTAGATAGAATGGCATCTGTTGTAGGGCAAGCGCTTGGGTTGCCGGCAGCCCTCTTTGACAGCCGACGCAGCTGCCCTGCAATCCCGGCACGTTGCTTGCGCTGCCCGGCGGGCCCCTTTATTTTGTCCGCTTCTTGAAAATGCGCGCGATTAGCTCAGTGGTAGAGCGCTTGCTTCACACGCAAGAAGTCGCAGGTTCGAACCCTGCATCGCGCATGATCATTTTATTTGCTTAGAGGGGGATTAACCTGCAGAAATAACACCCTTATGGGCCTGGTGCAGCAAGTTCTCGAAATTGTTAAGAAACGTAATCCCAACGAGCCGGAGTTCCTTCAGGCAGTCACTGAAGTACTCGAATCGATCCGGCCAGCCATTGAGCGGCATAAGAAATATCGAGACGGAAAAGTCCTCGAACGCCTCGTCGAGCCCGAGCGGATGATTCAGTTCCGCGTTCCCTGGATCGATGACAAAGGCCAGATTCAAGTTAACCGCGGGTTCCGCGTCCAAATGAACAGCGCGCTCGGTCCCTACAAAGGAGGCCTGCGTTTTCATCCCACGGTCTCCGCCAGCATCATCAAGTTCCTGGCGTTCGAACAAGTTTTTAAGAATTCGCTGACGGGTCTCCCCATGGGCGGCGGCAAGGGCGGGGCTGATTTCGATCCCAAGGGGAAATCTGACACAGAAGTGATGCATTTTTGCCAATCGCTCATGACTGAGCTTTTTCGCCACGTCGGTCCCAATACGGACGTACCCGCGGGCGACATTGGCGTCGGCGGGCGTGAGATCGGATATCTTTTCGGCCAATACAAACGACTCGCTAACGAGTTCACGGGCGTGTTGACCGGCAAAGATCCTAATTGGGGCGGCTCACTGATACGACCGGAAGCCACTGGCTACGGCGCAGTTTATTTCGCGCAGGAGATGCTTAAAACTCGCGACCAGAGCATTGAGGGCAAAATTTGCATCGTCTCAGGAGCCGGCAACGCTGCGCAGTTCACCGTCGAAAAACTAAATCAGGTCGGTGCGAAAGTTGTGACCATGTCCGACTCCGGTGGATTCATTTACGACAAGAACGGTATCACCGAAGAGAAACTGGCGTGGGTCATGCACCTCAAGAACGTGCGCCGCCGCCGTATTAAAGAATATGCCGATCATTTCCGTGGCACGAAGTACGTTGCGGGCCAGAGGCCATGGAGCGTCAAGTGCGACTGCGCTTTTCCATGCGCCACGCAAAACGAAATTACGAAAGACGAGGCGAAGAAACTCATCGACAATGGTTGTTATCTTGTCTCCGAGGCTGCGAATATGCCAACCGTCCCGGCCGGGGTTGATCTTTTTCTCGAGAAAAAAATCCTCTTCGGCCCGGGCAAAGCGGCAAACGCTGGTGGCGTTGCCACTTCTGGACTCGAGATGAGCCAAAACTCGATGCGCCTTCCATGGCCGAGCGAGGAGGTCGACGCTCGCCTGCGCCACATCATGTCGACGATCCACAGAATCGCATGGGGCACGGCTGAAGAATACGGCCGCCCAGGCAATCTTGTTGTTGGCGCGAACATCGCTGGATTTGTTAAGGTCGCCAACGCAATGCTAGATCAAGGTGTTGTATAAACCTCGAGCTCCTTCGGGGGTGCAAATCCCGTTTCTTTGTGACAGCGATCGCCAGCTGACGTTAAAAGCTCGCTGCAAATTTCGCCGTATGGAATTGCAGGCGCGTAAAACCCCGCGGAAATCGAATATTGTTATATGAAGATGAGCATTGTTGATCAACCAACTGCGAATAAAACAGAAAGCAGATCGAGACGATTGGTTCTGTTGGTTCTTTTGCTTTCGGCCCTGTTTTGGGCTGGAGGCTGTGGAGGCTATTACACCGCTTACCCAGGTTATTATGGACCTAATTATGGTCCCGGGCCATACTACGGAGGAGGGTCAGTCGCGATCGCGGTTGAGGATCGGCCGTATTATGTTCGTGGTCCCGGCTACTGGTCCGGCCGCGTGTATTATGTTTGGAGGCCAGGACATTGGAGGTATCGATACGGCCAGAGAGTCTGGGTACACGGCCATTACGTTGCACGGGGATACTGAGCCGCGC
>JBKPLM010000186.1:0-13876 GCA_046731655.1 Verrucomicrobiota bacterium
GTTTCAATTTGCGCGATAGGTTAGGTCGCGGTCGAAGCTTGTGTGGTGGAAGCACTGCAATTAGGATAACAAAGGGCCATGGCAGCAAAGCGAACACCGAAAAGAGCGCCACCCCTGTCGAAAAAAAAGACGAGCCGCAAAAAATCCATCCGCTCCAAAGCTGGTAAGCAAACAGCGCGGGCCGAGTCGCTGAAGAAAGATCTAAGCTGCCCGATCGTAGGCATCGGCGGGTCAGCCGGCGGATTTGAAGCGGCAATGGAATTATTGCGCCATTTGCCGTCGAGCACGGGGATGGCTTTTGTGATCGTACAACATCTCGATCCGCATCACGGCAGCCGTCTTCCCAATCTGCTCGCCAAAGCTACATCGATGCCAGTCAGCGAGATTGCGGGAACTACGACGCCACAACCAAACGCGGTTTACGTGCAGCCGCCGAACAAATGCGTGATTGCCAAAAACGGCAAGCTCACGTTGGTCCGCCGCACAGAGAGGCTCAACATCGCGATCGATCACTTTTTTGAATCGCTCGCTGAGGAATGCGGGTCTCGGGCGATTGGCATCGTGCTTTCCGGGACTGGCAGCGATGGGACGGCTGGATTGCGTGCGATCAAAGCGGCGGGCGGTTTAACCTTCGCCCAAACTGAAGAGAGCGCGAAGTTCGATGCGATGCCGCGCAGCGCGATTCGCTCCGGTTTTGTCGATATCGTTCTGCCGCCGAACGCAATCGCGGGCGAAATCCGGCGTATAGCCGATCATCCATACATCCGGCGGCCCCTGGCCGACGCAGAGCAAGTTGAAAAAGAGACCTATCGCCAGGCCGACGACCTGGGGCGGATCTTTCTTTCCCTAAGAAAGCAGATGGGCGTTGATTTCAGCGCTTACAAGCAAACCACGCTGATTCGGCGGGTCAACCGGCGGATGGCGCTGCATAGGATTGAAAAGCTGAGCCAGTACGCGCGCTATTTGCGCAACAACAAAAAAGAGATTGAAGCGCTCTTCGACGATCTGCTCATCAACGTAACGCGTTTTTTTCGGGATGAAGGCGTGTTCCGCGCATTGAAGAAACGTTTGCTGCCAGCGTTTCTCAAAAACAAGAGCAAAGATCAGCAACGAGAATTGCGTGTCTGGGTGCCGGGTTGCGCGACAGGTGAAGAGGTTTATTCGCTCGCCATTTGCATCCTCGAAGTGCTTGGCAGCCGCCCTTCCAAATTGCGCGTCCAGATTTTCGGCACCGATTTGAGCGAATCGGTCGTCGAGCATGCACGTGCGGGAATTTACCCGAGCGCGATCGAGAAAGATGTGCCAAAGACGCGACTCAATCGCTTTTTCAGCAAGCGGGATGGGTCTTACCAGATCCTTCGCAACGTGCGCGATATCTGCACGTTCGCGCGGCAAAATATCGCGGCTGATCCGCCTTTCTCGCGGCTCGACCTGATCAGCTGCCGCAACGTGCTCATTTATCTAAGCCCGGAATTGCATAAGCGTTGCATCCCGCAATTTCACTATGCGCTCAATCCCGGCGGCTATTTGATTCTGGGGCCGGCCGAATCGGTGGGCATGTACGACGAGCTTTTCAAAGTCGTAGACAAGAAAAATAAAATTTATGTTAAGGACGCCACGACTGGGCCGCGCCCGCTCGACTTCATTCCTCACGAGCGCCTTGAAATCTCGCGCTTCGGAAAGAGAGACCCATCTGGCGCTGGCATTAATTTTGACGCCGACGCTTTAAAAATAGCCGATCGCATCATCCTCAGCACCTACGCACCGGCAGCGGTCGTGATTGATCATAACTTCCAGGTTCAACAGTTTCGTGGCCGCACCGATCTGTTTCTCGAGCATACGCCTGGGCCAGCAACGTTAAATCTCATTCAATTAGCGCGCCCGAATCTGGTGCCAGACCTCCGCGCCACGGTTCGGCGCGCCATGAAAACGGACAAACCTGCTCGGGCAGAAGGGGCGAAAGTTACGCTCCGAGGTAAAAACTACGAGATAAATATTCAAGTTGTGCCATTCAAAATTCCCGGGACCGATAAGTCTTCGTTTCTGGTGATTTTTGACGAGAACACGAGAAGAACCAAACCGGAGAGGTTGCTGCAGGTGCTGGGGAAAACGTCGCTGCAACGTGAGGTGATGGAGCTGCGCCGGGAATTGGCGGCTTCGAAGGACTCGTTGCAAACAATCATCGAAGAGCAGGAAGCCACCAATGAAGAGTTAAAGGCGTCCAATGAAGAGGTCGAATCGAGCAACGAAGAGCTGCAATCTACGAACGAGGAACTGGAGACTGCAAAGGAAGAATTACAATCAACCAATGAAGAGCTTACCACCTTGAACGAAGAGCTGAGCAACCGCAACCTTGAGATGATGCAGTTGACCAACGAGCTGAACAATCTGCTCGCCAGCACTCAAATGCCAATCGTGATGGTGGACAATGCCTTGACGGTGCGGCGCGCCACACCGGCCGCCCGCGACGCCTTTAATATTTTGCCGACCGACATAGGCCGGCCGTTAAGTGAGCTGCGACCTAACATTGATGTTCCCGACCTGGAAAAAGTCCTCTGCGAAGTAATCGAAACGCTGGGTACGCGCGAACGCAAAGTGATAGATAAGGAAGGCCGCACTTACTTATTGCGCGTCCGGCCATATCGCACAACCGACAACAAAATCGACGGCGCCGTTATCACCTTGGTGGACATCGACGGAGCGAGGGAAGCTGACGCAGTCAAACCGCGCCGCCATACAAAAGATGCCTCGTCGCGACAATAAGAAACAGCGAGGCACGCGCCCCCAAAAAAGCAGTGCAGCGCGGAACGGCGGTGGAATACCGCCGCTCCGCAAAAAGCGCCGAATCAGGCGTGCTCGCCAAACGAAGGCGATCGCGCCCCGGAGCTCCAGGAAATCGATTCCAAGAAGAGCTAAAAAGGCCAAAGGAGCATCCCACCGGCCGCGGAAATTTTCGCCTCATAATACACAGCGGGCCGTGAGTAGAAATGGCGCGCCTATCCACCGCAGACGAGCACCAGCGTTCCGAAATCCAAAGACTGAACTGGAAGCCGCTGTTCAGCGGTTTGTCGATCTTTACGATTTTGCTCCGATTGCTTACGTCAGCTTCAATCAAACCGGCCGGATTGAGGAAGCCAATCTCGCGGCCACTGAATTGTTTGGCGAATCCAGGGACTTGTTAATCGGCCGCCCGTTCGCGTTCTATGCCGCGGATCTGGATTTGTTCCTGCAACACCTGCTCTATTGCCGCACTTCGCCGCAACGCGTGGAGACAGAACTAGAATTGAAGCCGAGAAAAGGCGAAAAAATTCCCGCGCTCCTTTGTAGTACGCCGATTACTTCAACCATGAGAAACGGCGCCTTGCTCTATCAAACTGCAATCTTGAATCTGAGCGAGCGCAAGCGCCACGAACAACAGCTAGCTGAGCAGGCGCGGTTGCTGGATTTGAGCACCGATGCCATCATCGTTCGCGACAGAAACGACCGAGTCACCTACTGGAACAAAGGGGCGACGGAAATTTACGGCTTCACGCGAGAGGAAGCGCTGGGCAAAGTGCTCTACCGTTTGTTGAAAACGGAGTTCCCAAAGCCGCTGCCTGAACTCCACGAGAAACTGCTCCGCGATAACCGCTGGGAAGGTGAAATTGTTCATACCCGTCGCGACGGCAAGCGTCTAACCGTGTTCTCGCGCTGGGCGTTGGATCGCGATGCGCAAGGAAACCGCGCGTATATCTTGGAAACAAACAATGATATCACCCGGCGCAAAGAGGCGGAAGCCGCTCTGAAAAACTCGAAGAAACTGCTCGAGCAACGCGTGCGCGAGCGGACACGCGAGTTACTGGCGTCAAACAAAGAATTACAAGCTGAAATCGCCCGGCGCAAGGGCCTTGAAGGCGAAATTCTTGAAATCAGTGATCGCGAGCAACAGCGCCTTGGCCAGGAAATACACGATGGGCTTTGCCAGCACCTTACCGCAGTGGCTTTCATGGCACGCTCCGTTGCCTTGCGATTGAAAACACATCGCGTCATCGAAGTAGGTGACATTGAAAAAATCGCACAACTAGTGAACGATGCCGCGACCGATACTCGTAATCTTTCCCGCGCCTTACACCGTATCGATGTCGATTCGGCCGGATTCATAGCCGCCTTGCAAGACTTGGTTGACCGGGAAATCTGGAAGATACCCTGCCGGCTAGAGGTCAACCCGTCGTTCCGTCTCGACAATGACATGGTCGCTGGGGAACTCTATCGCATCGCTCGCGAAGCTGTCATTAATGCCAACAAACATTCTCAAGCGCGAGTAATTGTGATCAAACTGGAGCGCGCCAGAAAGGAGATGGTTTTGCGCGTGATAGATAATGGCGTCGGATTTCTAAATGACCCGAAAAACAAGCGGGGCCTGGGTGCTCACATTATGGGTTACCGCGCTCGATTGATCGGCGCCCGTTTGGAGATCGATTCTCCAAAACGAGGAGGCACACGGGTATCCTGTTATTTGCCGGCCAGAACGATCCAACCAAAGGAGCCGAAAAACAATCGGACACAGCTGTTCCCTGCTAGATTCGCGAAGGCGTTAGCTGCATTAATCTAAACTTTCTACATCGGACAGGTCGCCGGGCGGCGAACATTACTTTGGCAGAGAAGTGAAAGGGTTGGTGAATAAACACGCGGTACAGGAATCAAGCGGACCAAGTCTCACTTTACGCAAAGAACCGATGAAACATGCCAAATCAACCACCCAAAACCCACGAACCGATCCGCCGAATGTGAAAAGCATCGTGATCGTCGATGATCATCCGCTGTTTCGAAAAGGACTCCAGGAATTGATCCAGTCCGATGGAGCCTTCGTAGTCTGTGGTGAAGCAGGCAACGCGGTGGAAGCGATGGGCGTAATTCGGAAACTGAATCCGGATCTGGCGATTGTCGATCTTAGTTTGCCCGGTGCTAACGGCATCGAGCTTATCAAAAACGTTCGCGCAGAATTCCCGAAGTTGCCGATTTTGGTGCTTTCGATGCATGATGAATCGCTCTACGCCTTGCGCGCGCTCCGCGCCGGAGCAGAAGGCTACGTAATGAAACATGAAGCGATGGCGAATGTGCTCCAGGCAATTCGCGAAGTCTTTGACGGACGACCCTACCTCAGCCCGGCAATGGCAGCACAGGTGATCACAAAATTCGCGCATCGCCAGGACGAAGGCGAGGCCGACGCCGTGGAGAGATTGAGCGACCGCGAACTTGAGATTCTGGAATTGATCGGCAAAGGCAAAGATATCCGTGAGATCGCGAAATTGTTGCATCTCAGCCCAAAAACAGTGGAGACTCACCGGTCGCACATCAAAGACAAGCTGGATTTAAAAAATTCGCGCGAAGTAGCGCGCTTCGCGTTGCAATGGCTGAGCGCGCGCAACGCCTAGGCGGCTCGTCATAAACGCTGTAGTGGCAGTCTGTGACCGCCGACGATCGAGTTTCTTTGATGATGGGACGATCGCAAAATATTTTGCGAGTTTCGACAAACAGTTTGCACCGGCGCGCCAAATTTCGGATGATCGAGCGTAATGATCCAGCCGGCGCTCGACCTCGTCATTGCAGCGCTTGAGAAAATTCGAGAGACAGGTGGTCATTCGCCGCGCGCATCGAGAAACGTGCTGTCGCACTTGCATTTCGTTGGTCCCAACAAAGAACAGCTGCTGACTTCCGTTCGCGACCACGTTCGGGGTTGCACCAAATGTGCTCATCTGGCCAGTTCGCGCACGCAAACCGTCTTTGGCGTTGGCAATCCTGAAGCGGAAATCATGTTTATAGGCGAAGCGCCCGGCGCTGATGAGGATCAACAGGGTGAACCATTTGTCGGCCGTGCGGGACAATTGTTAACGAAAATTATTAAAGCGATGGGCTTTGCCCGCGAAGATGTGTACATCGCGAACATCCTGAAATGCCGGCCGGACATGCCGGCCGGCTCGTTTGGAAATCGCGCGCCAACGCCGGCAGAAATGCAGACGTGTCGCCCCTACCTCATGGAGCAGATCGACATTATTCAACCGAAGGTATTGGTCGCGCTAGGCGCAGTTGCAGTCGAAGGTCTGCTTGGCGCACGCGGGACGATGCGAGAATTGCGCGGACGCTGGCACTCATACAATGGAACGCCGTTGATGATCACTTATCATCCTGCTTATCTGTTACGGAACCAGTCGCCTTCCGAGAAGCGGAAAGTCTGGGAAGACATGATGCAAGTGCTCGAACGACTCGGAAAACCGGTCAGCGAAAAACAGCGAAACTATTTTCTGTAATCGGCAACGGTGTTCTGTCCCTAGCGCCAAAGGCGCTTACTCATTTATAGCCTGGGGCAAAGCGCCCCAGGACGCATTGGTTTCCAAAACAAGCGCTGAAAGCGCGAATCAGTTCCGGCGCTCGCTTCAATCCGCACACATAACGCTCGTCAAAATCGACGCCGTGTTTGCGCAGTAATTCGCGGTATTCTTCCTGAAATGTCCTCGTGCGATGATGCTCCTGTTGCTCGTCGATGTATTGCAGAAGGGCATCGAGCTGGCTCGGACTCACCGAAAACGCGCCGTAGCCACGTTGCCAGAACAGCCGCGATATCGAGCATCAATCGATTTGATCCATTTAGAGGACGTTTTCTTTATCTGTTCGATGAATTGGGCCTGGGAAGCGGTTCGCGGCAACGTTGTAACGATGTGAACGTGATCAGCAACGCCGCCGACATGCACGAAGTCGGCATCGACGTCACGGCAGATTGTCGCCAAGTAAGCATGCACGCGCGGCCGCACATCGGAATCGAGCCATGGCTCGCGGTTTTCGGTACTAAAAATGATGTGGAGAATGACTTTGCTTAACGACTGAGCCATGCCGCTGATGATGAATAAAACTTGGCCGAAAGTGAATCGCGCTTTCAGCGCTGACGGCACTGGATTCTACAATTCCTGGGCGTTGCCCCAGGCTCGGAATGAAGGCTGCGCCTACAGCGCTAGATAATTACATAGGCGCGTCCGAATCGCGTGCGAGCCGCGTCGCGAAGACGAAGCGTGATAAACAGAGGTCCCCTATAGTTTCGCGCGATTGAAGATCGTTTGAATCTGCTTGCGCGATGCGAGATGAATGGCCAGCGACACAATCATCGCGCGCACTTCTACGCGCGGAACTTTGATCGTTTGATACAGCGCGCTGACGCCCGCTCTACGGAGAAGCGCGAGCGTACGCGCCCCGATTAATGCCGGCAAAACCGTGGAAGCGCGCACTCGCCGGTTCCGGATCGCGCGCGAATATTGCATCCCGCACTCCAAACCATCCTGCGCTTTTTCCATCCATCGCCGGAATATCGGCTGGAAACGATCCGACTGAGAAAGAATCTGCGCGGCACTCAGACCGACCCCACGAAGTTCGTCCTCCGGAAAATAACATCGACCAGCTCGCAGATCTGTGCCGGCGTCGCGCAAGACATTGATCAACTGAAGTCCCATGCCATAGCGCCGGCCGAGCTCGAGCATTTCGTCCTCGATCAAACTGGCGAAGTCTCGGAGATGCCGAAAACAAAGGCGTGTCCAGAATTCGCCTACACAACCTGCAACCAGATAGGTGTATTCGTCCAGATCCGCGGCGGTTTGGACCGCGCGAATCTCCGCCGGATTATCGAAGCGATGCAAATCAAGCATCTGGCCATTTGTGATTTTCTCGAGCACAGCGCGAACGTCATCGCGATCCGCTATTCTGGTTTGTTCGAGCCATTCCAAACAATCGGGCAACGAATCCAGCAGCGTTCGCTCAGCCGCATTCCTTTGTAGCGGTACGAACGAGGCGATCTGATTGATAATCACTTCTCGCGAAGCTTTACCTTGAATGCCATCCGAGAGCATTCTCAAGGTCTCCATTCGCATAGGTCCCGAAATCTCAGATGTGTCGGCAACGGTGTCTGTTGTCCGCGCAAGCAGATATGCGAGACCAATCGGTCCGCGTAATTGCGCCGGCAAAAACCCGATCGAGAGATAAAACGAACGAGAAACCGAACGCAGGATGATCGTCTGCAGCGCCTGGGCAGAAGTATGTGATCGCGCGCTCATCATCTTGTCGTGTGGCAAGAGATTAGCTTTGGCAATTAGCTGAGAGCAACTCTCGGCGCATCGTCGCCTCTCCCTTCTCAAGGGAGAGGGCAGGGTGAGGGTTCGTGTCCAGCCGAGCGCAACACAATTGCCAATCCACGCACCTCAATCCTCTCCCCTTCACAAAGGGAGATGCTGAGAGCCTGGCGCCGGATACGTGTTTCCAACATTATCGGCCAATGTTTTTTATCTCGATCCGATTCGGCTCTGCGTTACCCAGGCCTATCTGACTGGCATAATCGACATAGGCAGCCAGTGGGCGTATCGCAGGCAGACTGCCGCGTGTGCGCCATTGTTCGAAGTACTTCAACGCGATGGCATCCAAAGCCACTGGGTCTTTGCTCGCATATAGCGTGGCATGATGAATCGCATAGTTCGGTTGAGGCTGCGGCCCACCAGCATATTGCGCGATGAGGCCATCCATTAAATTGAAGACCACCTTTTTTGCGATGATTGGATTGGCGTAGATTTCCGCCAGACTTTCCGCGCCGAAACGCGAGCCTTGGGCAAAACGACGCCAGTTATCGATGTTGGGAATTGTCATATTATAAATGCAACCCGCGATTCCATTCGTTTCACTGATGCTCATTACCGGAACATTAATGATCTTGTCTACTTCAGTAGAAATAATCCTGGAGAAATGACTCACGTTGCTCGTGTTCTCGGTATCGGATAGCATTGGCATTTTTCCTAAGTCACCGATGTATTCGAGATCGCCCCAAACAAGTTTCCCTAGTAAAGGAGCTGAGAGAACTGTTTTGGGATCGTATCCATCGTGCGGCGCGATTGCCTTTAGCTGGTAACCATCAACAGCGGGCCGGTAGCCGGCGTCCTTGATTCCGCCAAGGGAGCGGTCCCAAACAATAATGCTGCTTCGTGGATGTCCCGCCGCCGCGAGCCCATCGACAATCGCATTCACGATGTCGTGGTGCGTTGTGAAAAGTTCGCCGCCTGCTGCGGAGATCTTGATTCCCACTCTGTCATTCGGAGCGACGAGCGACGCCCATGCCTTCCCTACGTCAGACTGACCAGTGGCTGCGAGGACGAGCCGATTCACCATCTCGCGGACGATCCGCGGGTTCGTCTTGTAATTTTTAATCGAGCCAGAATCGTGCACAGAATACACGATTGACGGCGTCGGCGCGGGTGGCGGCGTTTGCGCAAGCCCAGAGACAATGGCGCAAAACAGAATGAGGGTTACGTTTCGCATCAACGAGATGGTTTTGCGGTGGCAACGGATTTTATGAACAACAGCGCGAATCACAACCGGATAACGGGTGGTCATCCTGAGCGAAGCAAAGGATCTCGCTCACGAAGCATAGAACACGCTAAATAGTAAGGGTGATCCAAGCATCCTGTGAGAGGTTCCTCGCTGCGCTCGGAATGACATCAGAGAAAACCATATGATTCGCCATATTTACATTCATATCCCCTTTTGTGCGCGAATCTGCCCGTATTGCGCGTTTTACAAAGATTTACTCGATCGCTCGCAGACTGGGCGATTTTGTGAAGCAATATTGCGCGACCTCACTCAGCAATGCGCTAGTTTTGTGCTATCTCCTGAAACCATCTACTTCGGTGGCGGCACTCCAACGGCTCTCACGACTTCGCAGTTGGAATTTCTGCTCGGGGTTTTCCGCGAGCGGCTCGACCTATCATCGCTTGCAGAATGGACCATCGAGGCGAACCCCGGGAGCGTGTCTGCGCGCAAGGCTGTGCTTCTTCGCAACCTCGGAGTGACCCGAGTTAGCCTTGGTATTCAATCCTGGGATGATGAATTGCTGAAGCTCTTGGGGCGGGAGCACAACTCACAGCAAGCCGAACAATCGTTCCGTATTTTACGAGATGCCGGATTCTCGAACATCAATGTTGATCTCATGTTCGGATTGCCGGGTCAGACTCTTGAGCAATGGAAATCCAGTTTGAAGAAAACTATCGACCTTCAATCCGATCACATCTCTGCCTACTGCCTCACCTATGAGGAGGACACCGAATTTTTTCTCCGCCACGCGCGGGGGGAACTTTTGCAGGACACAGACGCAGATGCTGGGTTTTTCGAGATGGCTATGTCAATCCTCGAAGACGCTGGGTACGAACACTATGAAATTTCCAACTACGCGCGCCCCGGTTTTGGGTCAGTTCACAACCGCGCCTATTGGCTGGGCAAAGATTATCTCGGCATCGGTCCAAGCGCGTTTTCGACGGTCGGCATGAATCGTTGGCAGAATGTCTGTGATTATCGCACTTATACCGATCGCGTTCTTTCCGGCCAGTCGGCCAAAGGATTCAGCGAAAACCTAACGAGCGAAATGAAACACACCGAGCGAATCGCGCTCTCGTTACGTATGCGCGAAGGGGTTGATGCTCTGGAATTGAAACACCGGGAAACGGAGGAGCTTATTTCACTGGGATTGCTTCGAAAATCGGGCGGCAATCGCATGTTAACTCGAAAAGGCAAAAGTCTCGCTGATTCCGTCACCGAAGCATTTCTGTAACCAACTGGTGTTTTGTCAGGCAGCTTTAACACAGCCGTAGGCGATCGAGCCCTTTTAAGCAACACGATCGGCTCCACCGCTGACGTCATCACGCGGTGTTAAGCAATACGACTGGTTCCTTCGATATGGGCGACGGGGCCAGTGCTCTCGGCAGCAACACGACGGGGGCAGGTAACACCGCCACAGGTTATCTTGCGCTCGCACAAAACACGGCCGGTAATAGCAATACAGCTAACGGTAACAGTACGCTTGGTAGCAATTCCATCGGTAGCACGAATACGGCGGTCGGTGTTTTTACGCTCTCACAAAACACAACGGCGGACGGCAACACGGCACTCAGGGTAAGTGCGCTTCGCCACAATACCACTGGCGACGAGAATACAGCGATTGGGACTGATGTGCCTTTCGATAATACAACCGGCGTCCGAAACACGACCTGTGGCGTTCGAGCACTCCTAACGTGCAGCCGATCGTTGGGGCTGATCCCGAGTACGTCACCATAAACAGCGCCGGCAGACTTGGGCGGGGCAACCTATCTTCGCGCCGGTATAAACACGACATCAAGCCAATGGATAACGCCAGCAAAGCGATATACGCGCTCAAGCCGGTCAGCTTCCGCTGACAGGCGGTATGATGCCACACAGACGCTTGCTTTGGCCTGATGCTGAGGAAGTGGCCGAGGTGTGTCCCGATCTGGTAGGGCGAAATCCCGACGGACAACCCGAATCGGTCCGCTACGAGCTGATCAACGCAATGTTGCTCAATGAGTTCCTAAAAGAACATGCGAAGGTAAAGGAACAGAACTGCAAGATTCAGAAACAAGAATCCAGAATCTCAGAACTTTAGAGCAGCATCGCAACACTGATTGCACGAATTGAGGAGCAGGACGCGAAAATTCAAAGAGTAAGCGCGCGGATGAAAATGAGAAGCGCTGACGCGCGGGCGTTTGTTGTCGAGAGCCAGTAATTGACCAACAGGCGGGTCACGGCTGTGGCGATGTTCTCTCGATTACGAGCAGGAGCAGGAATTTTCCAAGCTCCCGCGTCTGCCAACTAATAGATATCCGTATCGGCGCCATAACCAGAATCGCCACGAATGGAACGCAAACGAGCGCGGCTCCCCCACTCTGATTCCGGTCGAGTAATCTGGCCAAGCGTGATTTTTACAAGCCACGGCGCTGCCGCCAACGCACCGACCGCAACAAGAGCAATCGCGGCTGCCTGACGGATCGAAGGTTTGATTTTGTCGGCCATCAGTATGCCCAGGCCAAGTCCAATGGCAGTCCGTGTGACCATCAGTAACGGGTCAACTGGCAGTTGTTGGGAGGTTTTTGAAATGGATATCGGGAGAGACATCGCCTACCATATACGTCGCGTTTGGGAAAAAGAAACGGCAATTTTCAGAACCCGGAAGATCCTCCCATTTTGCATCGAACATGCCTAATCCGATATACGCGCTTATCCTCGCCGGCGGCAGCGGTGAACGTTTTTGGCCATTGAGCCGGCGGGCCCGTCCAAAACAACTGCTGCGCCTTGTCTCCGATAAAACTCTGCTCGAGGAAACTCTGGCGCGCCTTGAAGGCGTTGTTCCGTATGAACGCATTTTGATTCTGACGAACAGCGAACAAGAGAGCGCAGTCCATAAATTGCTTGGGGGTTTTCCAAAAGAGAACATCATCGCTGAACCCGCCAAACGCGACACCGCTGCCGCGGTCGCGCTCGGAACTGGATGGGTTGTGGCTCGCGATCATGCAGCCACGATGCTCGTTCTTCCCGCCGATCATGTCATTTCGAACCTGTCAGCCTTTCAGGAAACGCTGGCCCTGGCTGCCGACGCGGCCGAAGAAACAGGTGAGCTCGTAACTATCGGGGTCAAACCAACCTGGGCATGTCCTGGATATGGTTACATCGAGCAAGGCAAGCCAGTCCGTCTGCGAAAGCGCCCAGACAACGATGCGGTCCACCGGGTCCTGCGCTTTCGCGAGAAGCCCAACCTTGATCTCGCCGAATCATTTTTGCGGAAGGGAAATTTCCGATGGAACGCAGGCATGTTCGTCTGGTCTGTGCCCACAGTGCTGCGTGAATTCAACCGTCAGGCTCCAGAGCTGGCTGATTTCATTTCCCAAGTGCGCGCGCCGAAGAATTTCGAGAAGGCTTTGAGCGAACGCTTTAGCAAACTGCCACGGATCTCCTTTGACTACGCGATCATGGAAAAGGCGGACCGCGTCCTTGTCGTGGAGGCCAGTTTCGATTGGGACGACATCGGAAGCTGGAGAGCAGTGGCCAATTATTTTGAGAAAGACAAGCAGGGAAACGCCGCGAATCGCGCCATCACAGCGCTCGATTCCAGCAACAACATCGTTTTCGAGGAGCGCGGGACGACCATCGCGCTACTTGGAGTCCATGACCTCATCGTTGTGCAAACAAAGGACGCGCTTTTGGTCTGTCACCGGCATGAAGCAGAGAAGATCAAAAATCTGATCGGCGAGCTGCCGCCAGAGCTGCAATGACTCAACACGCGATGAATCCGATTTTGGCCCTCGATTTTGGCCGGGCCCGCATCGGCGCTGCAATATCCGATGAGTTACATTTACTGGCGCATCCGCTGGAAACCATTCCGGCAAACGAACAGGCGCTCTCGCGTATCGCGGAAATCGTCCGCGAAAGAAAAATCGATCGGGTCGTAGCCGGTGTTCCCCGCCGGATGAACGGACAAATGGGAACAGCCGCAACTGAAGTCCTTCAGTTTGTAGAAAAGTTACGTGCCATTTTGCCATGTCCGGTCGTTACCTGGGACGAGCGCTTAACCACGGTCGCAGCTCACCGAGCATTGCGTGACGCAGGAAAGAAAACGCGAGACACCCGCGGCTACATCGATCAAGTCGCAGCTCAAATGATTTTGCAGAGCTACCTAGATCGACGCGCCGCGAACGTGTGAAGCAAAAGGGATCAGTGATCCGTAAATAGCGAAATCTTGCTACCGATCACTGTTCACCGATCACGAGGATTGAATGGCACGAAGGCTGAAACTCATCATCTCTTATGACGGCACTCCCTTCGCCGGTTGGCAGAGCCAATCTCATCGCAATACGGTCCAGGATCACGTGGAGCGCGCGTTTGCGCGCATTCTAGGAAAGCCAGTGCGCGTGCACGGCGCCGGCCGAACGGACGCGGGCGTCCACGCGCTTGCGCAATGCGCGCATGTCGATCTTCCCCATGACCGATTATCAACCCGGCGTTGGACCGAAGCGCTTAACGCGTTGTTGCC
>JBKPLM010000187.1:0-19719 GCA_046731655.1 Verrucomicrobiota bacterium
CAAAAGAAAATCATCGTCGATGACAGCTTGAAGAACATTCTCCAGACGTTGCCACTACTGCCGACTGAGCAGCCCAAGACCTCGCCATGAACGTGATTGATGTGACTCCACGACCCGCCGCTGTCTCCGCGATTGTGCGCTTTTTGCAAAGCCGAGTGATGTCGATCCTGGGGATTCTTTTCATCTTGACCGCGCTCAAATGGGGAACGCTGCTGTTCGTTGTTTACCAATATGAAACTGTGATCATCACGCGTTTTGGTAAAATCATTCGCACGGTTGCAAGTCCCGGATTGAAGATCAAGCTGCCGGTGATCGATAAAGTGCACCGTTTTGACAAGCGCATCCTCGCCTGGGACGGCCCGCCGACCGAATGTCCCACCAAGGACAAGCTCTACATTATTGTCGATTGTTTCGCCCGGTGGCGTATCAGCGATCCATTTCTCTACTACAATCGGCTCAACGATGAGCGCAGTGCGCTCTCGCGTCTGGATGACATTCTGGGAAGCGAAACGCGGACCGCTGTCGCCGCGCATGATCTTGTAGAGATTATCCGCGTCACTAAAGGACGGAAACCGCTGCATGACGAGGAGTTGGAGAAAAGCGGCACCATGTTGCCTAGCACGATTCCGGAAATCGAGCTCGGTCGCGGCGAGATCGAAAAACAAATCACCGAACGTACTCGACAGAAGATTTCCGATTTTGGAATTGAACTGCTCGACGAACGATTCAAGCGCAGCAAGTACAATCCCGCCGTCGCGGAGAAAATTATTGAGCGGATGTCGAGTGAGCGGCATCAGATCGCTGCCCGATTCCGCTCCGAAGGGCGCGGCGAGGCGGCGAATATCAACGGCCAAAAGGAAAGTGACGTTGCCTCAATCAGTTCCACCGCCACGAAGAATGCCCTTGAAACTGAAGGGAAGGCAGACGCGGAGGCGGCTTCCATCTACGCCGCTGCATTCAACCCGCCTGATGCACAAGAGCTTTATTCGTTTCTTCGCAGCCTCGATGTGATGCGCGCCGCGTTTGAGAAAGACACCACCGCAGTCCTCTCGACCAACAGCGATTTAGGTCGAATGCTCAAATCGATGGCTGAGGTGGTCGTGCCGCCGAAAGCGGCACGTTAATCCAGCCAGTGCCCGGAGCTTCGGTGAAAATCTGGACGATCGGGCATTCGACACGGACGATCGACAAATTCATTTCGCTCCTGGAAGAGCACGGAATCAAGTTGCTTGCTGACGTTCGATCACTGCCCGGGTCGAAGCGCTACCCGCAGTTTAATAAGGAGAGGCTGACAGACTCGTTAGCCAAAGCGGGAATTCGCTACGAACATTTTCCCGAACTGGGCGGCCGACGAAAGGCACGTCCCAATTCGCGTAACACAGCTTGGCGAAATGCCTCATTTCGCGGTTACGCCGATTACATGGAGACAGAAGAGTTCGACAAAGGTGTTAAGCGCCTTCTCGATATTGCTACCGAATTTGGACCGGCTGCGATCATGTGCGCAGAAGCGGTGTGGTGGCGTTGCCATCGCTCGCTCATTTCCGATTATCTCAAAGTCCGCGGCGTTGAGGTGATGCACATCCTCGAGATAAACAAAAGCGAGCCGCATCCATACACATCCGCCGCGCATATCGTGAAAGGAAAATTGTCTTACGCTGCGGAAAATGGTCTGCTATAGCGGCGGTCTATGACCGCCGAATTCAACGACGCGTCGTTTCTTAAGCGTTTGCGAACTCCGCCAGAGTTATTTCCAGTCCCGATGTGCGATATGCGCCGGGACCGGTGGCGTCTGCTTCTCGCGTTCCATCATTTGTTCGGCGAGCCATTGGAACCATTCGAAAGCGGTTTCCCGATTCAGTATCGCACGTTGCTCGAAAACGTAGCATGACAACTTTCGCCATGAAATCGAAAGCGGGCCGCTGAAGAAATCGTCGACCAGGTCGAGCGTTACCTCCCGTTGAAAGACGAGCACGCCGAGACTTTCCCAAGTCAGGCCAAGAATGTGAGCGGCATCTTCTCCATCAGCGCCGAGAAGTTCGCTGACCTGCGCCTTGGTTGCGCCGTCGGGCAGCGAGATCACACGTCGGAACGCGCTTGCAAATGCCGGACTCTGGAACGAGCGCACCAATTCAAGCATCGCATCGCGTCGGCGTCGTTGGCCGTAGTGTCGGATTTGGACCGCCGCGAAAATAACCCCGGCTGTTACCGCGATCGCGTTAATTAGATTGGCAAAGGTCGACAGGTCCACGTCAGCGAGGATCGGTCACCCGTCCGAGAAAAAGGCAGACGCCGCTGGGCACATGCTGAATGGCGTAAAGGAATGGCCGATCGACTTTAACTTCGATTGGTGGCGGTTTTGGTCGCGCAATCGCGGTCGCCCTCATCATTACGACTGCGGTGGCTGCGGCTGCTTCGGTTCCTTTTTCGTCCACAGCAATGAAGGTCTTGTGAAAGACGTTAGAGATATAGAGGTAATCATTCGGCTTGCGCGGTGCCATCTTATCGAAATTCGCGCTGCCTTGCGGAATATCGAATGCGCTTTTCATTCCAAGCGCCTGGAGTTGTTCTGCGAGCGCAATAGTCGGCGGTTCCAGCTTGAACTTTGGCAAATGCAAATTGACATCCTGCGTCTCGAGCTTTGTGCCTCCCGCTAAAACGTCCGCGGTGAGCTTTGTTTCCAATGCACGCAGACCACTTACTTCGTCGGGAAGAAGAACGAGAAATTGGAGATCGTCGCCCTCATACGGAACGCTGATTGCGGTAAAGCCCTCGCGCTTGGCGTAACCAAACCGCGCGGTTTTCCGCATCATCGGAACATCGACCGACGCGCCGCCGCGAACATGGAATGGTTCCGGCTGCGTTGTTTTGTCGGAAAATGGATCCGCCCACGGTGCTTTGAGATAAAGGGCATTCGCCAGGACCAGCCGCGTCAACTTATTCAGTGCATCCGCCGGAATGAGATCACGAATCTTGTCGTGTGTCTGGTCTGCCACCCATTTGTTGATGTGCTCTGTCGTTGCCGCAGGATTCGCAACGAAATCGAGCGGCTCAAATGCAGCGCCGTAGTCTTGTTTTACAAGCGACAAAAAATTCTGACGAAAATCGTAATCTTTTTGAGCAAACAGGCGATTGGCGATGTTTAACGTGATCGGCTCGCTCGGGCCGCCAAATTCCTTGGATTTCTTCACGAGCTCGACCGTCTTCGCGCTCATTTCTGCAAGCGCATGCTGAAGCGAAGCAAACGAGGCGGCCATTGTGCTCGCGTCGGTTGAGAAATGCAGCACGCGCGCCATCTCAGTGCGCGTCTCGCCGTCCGCGCCGGCAAACGTCATCGCTAGGGCGTTTTCAATCGAATAGGGTGAGACGCAAAGGTTGTCGTTGCCCGTGGCAAGCTGGCGGTGGAGATCGACGGCGAGGCCGTTCGTTGCCTTTGCCGCCAGATCTATGTTTGTTGCGGCGTGCGCCATCCCGATAACTATCGAAACTAACGCGCCGAATACCTGCAAGATCAAAAGCCGTTTCATGATAACGATGAAACACTGAAATCGCCGAGCTTGCGACGCTAATCTAGCGCGTCCGGTCCAGTGTTGACGACTTGCCTCAAGATTATGCCGGGTTCGACCCGTTGAAGAGAGCGCGTTCCGTGTGACAATTTCCTCATGGACGAAGCAAAAACTCCAACTCGCGCTGATATTTCCGACTCTGAAAAATGGGACCTGACCCATCTTTTTGCGGATGTCGGCAAATGGCAGGAGGATTTTGCCTGGCTGCAGCACACCTATCCAAAGCTTCAGGACTGGAAGGGCAGAGTAGGGGAGTCGGCGCAGAGCGTGGCAGCAGTGCTTGAGTTCGAAAAGTCGCTCGATTTGAAGATCGAACGCATTTATCACTACGCGTCACTCCAACTGGCAGAGGATAGCACCAACAACGAATATCTTGCGCGGATCGGGCAGGTTCAGAACCTGCTCACAAAAATTGGCGAGGCGGCAGCGTTTGTTGTTCCAGAAATTCTGGCGATCGACGACGAAACGTTTGCCAAATTCATCGTCGATCCCGCGCTCGCCGAGTGGCGAATTAAGTTGCACAAGGTTCGGCGAATGAAACCGCATGTGCTCTCCGTACCCGAGGAACGCCTTCTCGCGCTGGGGAGTGTCGCGCTCAGCGGCTATGACGACACGTTTTCACAATTGACCGACGTGGACATGAAGTTCGGCGTCCTGGTCGATGAGGCGGGGCGCGGGAAACCGCTTACCCAAAGCTCGTTCAGCTCATTTCTGGTGAAGCGCGATCATGACCTGCGCAAACGCGCTTTCGATCAATTCTATGCGGAATTTCGAGACCATCAGTACACGCTTGCCGCGTCACTTGCTTACTCGGTCAAGGCAGACGTTTTCCATGCGCGGGCAAGGCATTACTCATCAGCTCTCGAGGCGGCACTGTTTCCGGACGATGTGCCGGTTGCGGTTTACGACGGATTAGTTCAATCGGTTCGGGCTAATTTGAGACCGCTCTTTCGTTATTTTGATTTGCGCCGCCGTGCGCTTGGGTTGCGGGAGCTGCATCACTACGACACATACGTCCCGCTAGTTCCTGAAATCGAAACACGGTTCACGTTTGATCAAGCTGCAGAAATGGTGTTAGGCGCACTCGAACCACTCGGGAAGGAGTATGTCGATCTCCTGGCGGAGGGCCTGCGCACTGGTCGCTGGTGCGATCGCTACGAAACGAAAGGCAAACGCAGTGGCGCGTTTTCATCCGGAAGCTACCAAGCGCCTCCCTACATTTTGATGAATTACAAGGAGGATGTCTTCTCCGATGTCTATACGCTTGCGCACGAGGCTGGTCACTCCATGCACAGCTGGTTCTCGCAAAATTCGCAGCGGTTTCAGGATTATGAATATCCGATTTTCCTGGCCGAAGTTGCATCGACGTTCAATGAGGAACTCCTCACCGATCATCTGCTCAAAACGACGAGCGATCCGAAGATGCGCGCTTACATCATCAACAGGCAAATCGATGATCTACGGGGCACACTTTTTCGGCAGACAATGTTTGCTGAGTTTGAGAGAATCATTCACGCCGTCGAAGAAAGCGGCGACGGGCTGACGCTTGACGTTTTCAAATCGCAATATCACAAGCTTCTGGAAGCTTATTTTGCCGAAAACTTCGTGCTCGATCCCGAACTGGATCTGGAATGCTTGCGTATTCCGCATTTCTATCACCCGTTCTATGTCTACAAGTATGCGACCGGAATTTCTGCTGCGGTGGCGCTTTCACAGCGCGTGCTTTCCGGCGAGTCAGGAAGAGTGGAGGCATATCTTAGTTTTCTGCGATCTGGTGGCTCGAAGTTTCCACTGGAAACATTGAAAGCGGCAGGAGTAGACATGACTACATCGGCGCCGATCGAAAGTACATTGCGCTTATTCGAACAGCGACTCGACGAATTGGAAGGGCTATTGCTGTAAACCACGTCCCTGCGGGACGTCAGAACTTCGCATGCACATCTGAACCGTCCGCAGGGCGGTGGCTACAGGCATTCTGGACGTCGCCGCGCAGCGTCCCTACCATTCAGGGGATGCAATCGGAAGCCCGCCAACTTCTTCAGCGGTTGAAGCCGTTGTTTCAAGAAAACTTCGAAAAGCTAGGAGAATTGGGCGCAGCCGTTTCTATCTGGCAAGATGGGAAACCGGTTGTCGATCTTTATGGCGGATTTTGCGATGCCCACCGCCAAAAGCTATGGGAACCCGATACCCTCGTCCTTATCTGGTCTGCCACGAAGGGAATTGGCAGTGCCTGTGTCTTGCATGTGTTGCAAGAGCACAAGATTAGCATCGACAGGCCAGTGGCAGAATTTTGGCCGGAGTTTGCTCAGTCCTGCAAAGAAAAAATCACACTTGCGCAGCTTCTTTCGCATCAAGCCGGGCTTTGTGCGCTGGATCAACGAGTCGACATACTCAACTACAACGCAGTAATTCGAGCGCTCGAAGCGCAAAAGCCATTGTGGCCTCCGGGAACTGTCCATGGTTATCACGCTCGCACGTTTGGATTCCTTCTTGATGAACTCGTGCGCCGGATCGCCGGAAAAACGTTGTCGAAGTATTGGCGCAAAGTTTTTGCGGAACCGCTCAACCTCGATCTTTGGATCGGTTTGCCTGAAGAACAGAATCGACGTGTGGCGACCGTTTACGCTGCAAAAAGCGGCAGGCCACCGGAGCCAAAGAAATTTTACAGCGATCTGACTAAACCTTGCACTCTGGCACGCAAAACATTTACATCGCCGTACGGATTGAATTCCGTTAGCGGGATGAACACTCCCGCTATTCGCGCGCAATCGATTGTTTCGTTCGGCGGCATCGGGACCGCGTCGGCACTTGCGAAGTTCTATTCCATGCTTGCGAACGGCGGAAAACTCGATGGGCAAACTTTCTTCTCAGAAGAAACAATCGCATGGATGACCAGCGTGCTGGCAGATGGCATGGACCGCGTTTTTCAAATTCCGACAGCTTTTTCGGCCGGCTTCATGAAAGATCCACGAAACTCGACGCGAAGAATGTTCGGCATGTTTCCGGACGCTTTCGGGCATCCCGGCGCTGGCGGTGCCAACGCCTTTGCCGATCCTGAAAACAGACTCGCTTTCGCATACGTCATGAATCAGATGGAACAGCAGGTCTTGCCTAACGAGAAGTCGCTGCGCCTGATTGATGCCATTTATGGGTGAGGGACCTATTCGCCAATGATTGTGAGCGAGACCTTTCGCCGGTGAGGCGGACGACGGTGTTCGAACAGGAAAATGCCCTGCCAGGTGCCGAGCTGCATTTTGCCATCAGCAATCGGAACAGTTTCGCTGGTACCCGTCAGGACCATGCGGATGTGCGACGGCATGTCGTCGCTGCCTTCGGAGCCATGCGTGAAGTAATCGGCGTCTTCCGGCACCAGGCGGTCGAAGAAGCCTTCAAGATCGCGGCGCGCAGTCGCATCGGCATTTTCCATGATGATCACGCTGCAACTTGTATGCTGGACAAACATGGTCGCTGTCCCATTTTGCAGACCGCACTTGTCGATCTTTGACTGTACTTCGTTGGTGATTTCGTACAGTCCCTTCCCGTTGGTGCGAACTTCAATTCGATCGTGGCAGATGCTCATACATGAACGAACAAAGCCCTAACGCACGCGCTTGTCATCCCGAGCCGCGCAGACGGCGAGGGACCTCGCAGAGGGTAATCGATCACACGAGGTACGTTTGCGTAACGCTCGCGACTTATGTGAGGTCTTTCGCTTTACTCAGGATGACAGGCGTTGGATGTCTTGAGGCGGTGGGATGCTTTCAACAAGAACCAGACCGGATCTTCCGGACGCGCGTTGATCTCTGCGTGACCTAATGGCCTAATAATCTGAATGAGAGGCGATTTGGAGCGGGTATTATTTGATGAGCCGGCGATTCACCGGCGCTTGGATGAAATCGCCGCGCAAATTTCCAGCGATTTTCGCGATCACGAGCTGACGGTGATCGCAGTCTTGCACGGGAGTCTGATGTTTGTCGCTGACCTGCTTCGTCGAATTCCACTTCCCTTGAAGCTGGAGTGTCTGAGCGTGGCGAGTTATCACGGAAATCCGCAGACCAGCGGCGAGGTCATTTTCAAGCTCGCCACGGCGAGTCCGTCCGGTGGCGCACAGATCACGCTCCCCGATGTCGCGGGTCGAGATATTTTGATCCTGGATGATATTCTCGATAGTGGTCACACGCTTGCGGCTGTTCGCGAGGCGTTGGAGACGGCCAAGCCGCAGAACATTCGGGCGTGCGTGTTGTTGAGCAAAAAGAAACAACGCGCCCGGAACGTCGCTGCGGATTATGTGGGATTCGAAATCGAAGATGAATTTGTTGTCGGTTATGGACTCGATTTCAGAGAACATTATCGCAACCTCCCCTATATCGGCGTGCTGAGAAAAGAATTGCTGGAGGAACCGGACAAATGAAAGTACGAGCGCAGTTTTATGCGCAATTGCGCGATCTAGTTGGAAGCCGTGAAATAGATGTCGATCTTCCAGAGGGGGCCACTGTTCACGACTTGCTGGAGCAAGTTTATGCGCAGCAACCCAAGCTTCGCCTGCATGACAAGAGTATCTTGATTGGTGCAGGCGTGGAATTTGTGAATCGAAATTACAAGCTCAAACCGGGAGACGAAATTTCAATCATGCCGCCAGTCCAGGGCGGATGAGGAAAACAGGCGTCCCGCCTGTTATGGCAAACATGCGTCTCGCTTGTCGAAGTCCAAGAACGGACAGGATTGGAAGCCTGTCTGCCCAGATAGCCGCGACGGCTGTCTTCCACCGTCAGTCTCGGAAATTTTTGAAATTCGTTGCTACACCAAAGTCGCGGTTGCGGATAAATTGGATGACTGCTTGGAGGTCGTCCTTCTTTTTTCCACTAACTCGAATCTGTCGATCTTGCAGCTGGCTTTGCACCTTGAAACCCTGCGACTTGATTGCCTGAATAATTTCCTTTGCTTTGTCGCCTTCGAGGCCTTGTTGAATCTTTAGTTCCTGCCGGGCGTGACCGATGGATGAAATTGCGGGCTCGTTCTGTTCGATATTGCGCAAGTCCACGCCGCGCTTTGAAAGTTTGCCGATGAGAATTTCACGCAATCCTCGAAGGTAAGCTGCATCCTGCGCGGTGAGCGTGATCTTGTCCTTCTCAAGGACCATTTCAGCCGTTACGCCTTTGAAGTCGAAGCGGGTCGCAAGTTCCTTGCGCGCCTGATTGAGCGCATTATCAAGTTCTTGCTTGTCCACTTCAGAGACGATGTCGAATGAAGGCATAGAAGTCTGGATACCAGATACTTGATGCTCGATGCGAATCCGACGCAAGCAAACCCTTAGGGATTCGCCTCTACGATCTTGATGTTGCCCTTCGTCGTACCCATCTTGATCGCCGCCTTTCCTCCGCCGTTAACTAACATGTCGATTTTCGCAGCTTCGGCGAATACCGGTCGCGCAACTGCCGGGTCATCAAAATCATTGCCTATTCTTCCGTATGCCGTCTCGGCAACAAGATGGAAGGCAGCCTCGCTGGGAAGGAAGGCCCAGACGTTTCCCTGGGCGATATTGGCTTGGACTGAAAATGTTTCGGAATCCCACCAGTCGTAGGAGATGGAGAGATTGCCGCGCTGCAGCGCAAGATCGGCATCAGTAAAGCAGTTGCGGGCGATCATTCGACCATCGCCTAACCAGGCATGCACACTTGGTCCGTGCATTCCGTCCACGAGAACTTCGCCCGCATCCAGGCGCAGTTGGGATACGTTGGCGATGGCTGGAACCACGATGGTGCAATCAACGGTGCCGGAGCGGTCAAACAGAGCCCACTTCGGTTTTGGAGGAAGCTTGACGTTGATTGAAACGGAAGTTGGCTGCACAGAGACATCGATTGCGATCTGTTTCAGCCGCATGCGACTATAAGCTTTCTTCGTCGCCTGAACCCGCATTTCGTTTGTATTCGATCCGTAAACACGAATGGCACCATCACGGTTTTGAATAGTTATGTCTGCGGTCGGCTGAATCCTGTAGAGCTGCTCGAAAGTCTCCTCCAGAACGGGATCAGTTTCCGAGCCACAGCCGGCAAGCGACAAGAGCAGTACTGCAACAAGCTGCCGAAAATTATGCCTCTTAGTGAGAGGTGATCGCACGCACAAACTCTATCAGCGCGTGCACGTTGTTGATCAAGGGCAGAGCTGCGGTGACACTGATGAACGCGAAAAGGGTGGCTTCACTCTGAAAGTCATGTCGCGCTTCGTCCTTTAAATAATCGCCGGCAATGTTCCAAAACGATCGCGCAGGATTGTGCACAAAACGTCCGCTGGACTCCCCATACGGGCCGGACTGATAGCAATAATCTGTGATCTGTGACCGATCACATTTATCCACCGCGCGATCGAAGGAGTCGCGGCGCCTTTCTCTGTAAGTCGTTAAGGATGCAGGTTTCATGTTTCGAGAGTTTTTGTTTCCTTTGAGATGCGCCGTCCTCGCCGATTGGATTCAAAACTCTTAATTCCTACTGATGTCCATGCTGATAATCGTATTCGAGAGGGTCGAACACGATCACAAGCAGGAGTGCAGACGCCGAGCAGCCGTTACACCCAGAGAGTGCGATCGAACGTGCGATATTGAATCGCTTCGCTCACGTGCTCGGATGAGATCTCAGTCTTGCCATCGAGATCGGCAATGGTGCGCGACACCTTCAGGATCCGGTCGTAAGCGCGGGCGCTCAGGTTTAGTTCGTTCATGGCGACGCGAATCAGTTCCGGCGAATCGTGAGTGAGCTTGCAGTGCTGCTTAAGGTGGCGCGTAGCCATGCGCGCGTTGCAATTTACTTTTGCGTCGCCACGAAACCGCTCTTGCTGACGTTGACGCGCCCGGATGACGCGCTCACGAATCGCGGCAGATGTCTCTTCAGCCCGCTCGCTGGCAACATCCCGGTACTCCACAGCTGGCACTTCAATGTGCAGATCGATTCGATCCAGCAACGGGCCGGAAACGCGCTGGCGATAACGTTGCACCTGGGTCGGACCGCAACGGCATTCGCGTTTGAGATCGCCAAAGTATCCGCATGGGCACGGATTCATTGCGGCGACGAGCATGAACTCCGAAGGAAAAGTGACGCTGCCCGCAGCACGGGAAACGGTGACTTTTCCGTCTTCGAGCGGCTGGCGCATTACTTCCAATGCCGATCTTTTGAACTCAGGCAGTTCATCGAGAAAGAGGACGCCGTTATGAGCGAGACTCACTTCGCCTGGATTTGGGAACGCGCCACCGCCAAGCAACCCAATGTCGCTGATGGTGTGATGCGGCGGCCGGAACGGTCGCGTTGAGACGAAGGACTTTTCGGCATCAAGCAACCCGGCGATGCTGTGAATCTTTGTCGTCTCAATCGCTTCCTCGAGTGAGAGAGGCGGAATGATAGTGGGGATGCGCTTGGCCAGCATCGATTTTCCCGAGCCCGGCGGCCCGACCATCAAGACGTTGTGACCTCCGGCCACCGCGACTTCAACCGCCCGTTTGACGTGTCCCTGGCCTTTCACATCTCCGAAATCGACGTCATAGGTCTGATGTGCGGAAAAAAATCCGGTCAGATCGGCGCGTGTCGGAAGAAGGGGAGTTTCGCCGCGCAAGAACGCGAATGTCTGCCGCAGATTTTGGACGCCGTAGATGTTGATCTTGTCGACCATCGCGGCTTCCAGCGCGTTGACTTCCGGGACGAACAGCGCGCGCTTGCCACGGCGTCGTGCCTCGAGCGCGACTGGCAGCACGCCTTTAACGGCGCGAACGGCACCGTCCAGGGCGAGCTCACCGACGAAGCTGAAGTTTTCAAACGCTGAGCTGTCCAATCCCTCTGTCACCGCGATCATTCCTAGGGCGATCGGCAGGTCGAAACTGGGCCCCTCTTTTTTGATATCGGCCGGGGCAAGATTGATCGTCGTACGACCGCGCGGCCAGTAGTAACCGCTGTTTGCAATGGCGGTGGTAACCCGATCGCGGCTTTCCTTCACAGCGGCGTCTGGTAGGCCAACGATCACGATGTTTGGGTCACCGCCAGCGCCGTTGACCTCGATTTCAACCTCGTACGCGTCCACACCATAAACGGCTGCGGAGTAAATTTTCGCCAACATCGCTATTGCAGAGTCGCAAAAAATCGTTGCGCGTAAAAGCGTCAAATATCCCTCTAAAGTGGGATACACCTAATGCCTACCAACGTCGTAGAATATATAGGGGTTCATCCTAAGTAGCCCTAGGGAATGCGGGCAAAATAGGAGTCCCAAAAAGATTGAACAGGAGGCATCCGATCACTGTCATTACTCAGAATATTTAACCTTGTTAAATACTTCCCAGGATGCTAGAACGCGTGATCGACAAGCCTGCGACGAAGAAGAGGTACGGGAAATTGTCGGTTCAACCCCCCGAAATGATTGATGAAAAAGAGTTATATGGCTGCTGAGGATAGCGATACCGGAATTAAGATTTACCTGCGCGAGATCGGGCAAATCCCGCTCTTGACTCCGGAGCAGGAGATCGAGCTGGCCGCTAAGATTAAAAAAGGCGATCGCGAAGCGCGAGCGTTGATGATTCGGTCCAATTTGCGCTTGGTCGTAAAGATTGCGCACGATTACGCCAATCTCGGACTACCGCTTCTCGATCTGATCTCAGAAGGAAATATTGGCCTGATGAAGGCGGTGGAACGTTTCGATCCCGCAAAGGGCGGAAAGCTAAGCACATACGCCGCATGGTGGATTAAACAGTCCATCAAACGGGCGCTGGCGAACCAGAGCAAAACGATTCGCTTGCCTGTGCATCTGGTGGACAAGATCTCCAAGATGCGCCGGGTTTCTCTCCAGATGAGCGAGGAGCTTGGCCGCGAACCAACCGACGAAGAGCTGGGCGACGAGATCGGAATCGCGAGCGGGAAAGTGTCTCAACTCAAGACCGTATCGATCCGTCCAGCGTCGCTCGATGCGCCGATTAGCGATGACGATTCTACCGAGTTCGGCGAGATCGTAGGCGACGAGGACGCGCAAACGCCGTTTGAATTGCTGCGCGATAAGAATCTGCGCAACGAAGTTGGCGGCTTGCTCGATGTGCTCGATGACCGCGAGAAAAAGATCATTTTCCAGCGCTTCGGTCTCGATGGCGGCAAACCGAAGACGCTCGAGGAAGTGGGCAAAAAATTTGGCGTCACCCGCGAGCGGATTCGTCAGTTGCAAAACATCGCGCTCTCCAAGTTGCGCCGAGCCCTTAGCAAGAAAGAGCGCCCGGTCGACGTCGAGTTACCGGTGGAAGCTTAAAGCTGAATCGATACCCTGGCTTTGGAACGCGCGGACATCTGTCCGCGCGTTTTGTTGTCATTTCACCACACGCAGTTGGATCGAATCGATCATTGCACGGCCCATCCGCACGTCGCTGACAATCACCATGCGGTCTCCGGGCTTAGCCCACTTGTTCTTACGCAAAAACTTCTCGGCCGCTGCAATCGCCTTGTCCGGACCGCCAGAGAAATCGACGCGGGCTGGGAATGTTCCCCAGTAAAGCGCCAGTTGCCGATAAACTTCCTCGCTCGGAGTGAAAGCAAAGATTGGCGCGCGCCGCGGTCTGAGATTTGAGGCATACCGCGCCATCCTGCCGCGCAGGGTAAAAACAACGAGTTTCGAGTCTTGCACCGAATTAGCCAGCGTAACAGCTGAAGCCACCGTTTTCTGTCGAATGTTTTCCAGGAGTGCGTTCTCTGCATACCCTGCGCCGCCACTGCGCTCGATGCGCATCGCCACACGATGCAAGACTTCGACGCACTCAACCGGGTAACGGCCGATCGTTGTTTCGCCGCTCAGCATTAGAGCGTCGGCCTGTTCGAAAACCGCGTTTGCGACATCGGTGATCTCGGCGCGAGTGGGCATAGGGTTGGTGATCATCGACTCTAACAACTGAGTCGCGACTACGACGGGCTTACCCAGGCGAAGACAATTTTTAACGATACGGCGCTGGATGATTGGCAATTCCTCCATCGGACATTCGATTCCCAAGTCGCCGCGCGCGACCATGATCACATCCGTGCTCTCGATCATTTTGTCTATTGATCGTACCGCCAGTTGGTCCTCAATCTTTGCCACGATCAGCGCTTTGCTCTTTTTCCTCGACAGGAGTTTTCGCAGCTGTTCGATGTCGCTTTTTTCGCGCACGAAGCTCAGTCCGATGAAATCCGCGCCTATCTCCACGCCGAGGGAGACATCCGCCAGGTCCTTCCCCGTGAGAGAGGGAAGATTCACGTGGACGCCGGGCAAATTAATATGACGCCGCGAACCGAGAATCGCGCGCGTCAAAACCTTGCAGCGCACGCGATTTCTTCCCTTGTCTAGGACAAGCAATTTGATCAAGCCATTATCAACCAAAATCGTGTTGCCAATTGTCACGTCGTCAGCAAAGCCGCCGTAATTCACGTCCACCGAATAGCGCTCTTTACTCTTCGCCCCGCGCGCGGTGAACTCCAGAATGTCGCCTGGCTTCAGATGTAAATTGGTTTCCAAGTCGCCGGTCCGAATTGCTGGCCCTTGCGTATCGAGTAGAAGCGCAACTGGGCGGCCTGCCTTTTGGGCAAGCATTCGGATCCGTGGAACGATGTTGCGGACCCAGTCATGGCTGGCGTGGCTCATGTTTAATCGGAAGACATCGCTTCCTTTCTGGATTAGCTGGCGCAACGCCTCGGTCTTTTCCGTCGCCGGGCCCAACGTGCAAATGATCTTGGTCTTGCGCATCGATTAAAGGATTGGGTTTCGCATTGCAAAAGCCAAGATGCTTTTCATCTGGCTCATCCCAGTAACATCGGGCTGCGGTCCGCTCTTAGTAAAAAAAACGCGGCATGCCTATCGAGGCGTGCCGCGTCGCGCAGTCAGTGTGTTTCTTATTTCAGCTTACCCTGAGTCTCCTTTGCCAGGTCAAGATGTTCCTGGACCACCTTGGCCGTGTCCTCTGCAAATTTTTTCACGTCAGGGTCGCTCCCGGTTTTTGCTTCCTCCTGAAATTCGGCGAGATCCTCTTCGTGGTCCTTTACCATCATCTCCATGTAGACCTTGTCGGAGCTCCATTTTGAGCTGGGCTCTTTGGTTGGAAGTTTCACACCTTTTTTCTCGGCGATCGACTTCAGCTCGTCGTTCGCCTTGCTGTGATCGGTGACCATTCGTTTGCCGAATGATTTCACATCCTCGCTCTTGGCGTTTTGTTCAGCTAACCTTCCCATTGCGACTTCCATCATTCCACCCCTGGCGGCTTTCTTCATGAAAGTTTTGTCTTTTACACTTAGCGACGAACTCTTGGCAGCTGGGCTTTCTTGTGCTGTTGCCACTCCGACAAAACTGAGTGCCGCGACTGTCATGGTAACAATACAGAACCGCAAAATAACTGTGACTTTGTTTTTCATGTCTTTTTCCGATTGAATGCGCCGGAGTAGTCCGGCCAATTAGGAATCGAAAGCAGTTGCTCGCTTGGATGCGGAGGAATCCTGATTTTGATCTGATCGCCAACTGTGGCTGCCACCGTTACGCGGCGATTGCGGATTGAATCATACAAGTGAAAGTCGATCACGACTCCGAGCTATTCTGTTCGTATGAGCTTTCCACGCGCGAGGCAACATCCTTGTAACCGTGTTCGACTTCGTAAATCTGCTTCATACAAGCGAGCGATTTTTCCTTTTCACCCATTTGCTCGTAAACAAGTCCAAGGTTGTAGACGATCTCCTTCTTCATCGCGTCCATTGGCAGGATTTCCTTTGACGCCTCTTCCAGTTGCTTAATTGCAAGATCTAGCATCCCAAGCTCGCCGTAACAGCAACCGAGTAGGTTCATGGCCTTCAAACGCGCGTGCGGATTTTGCCGCGCCCGCTGCAACTCCGGCACGGCTTCCCGAAAACGTCTGGCATTGACGAGGCGTTCGCCCAACTCGAATCGAAGCTGAAGATCGGTCGGATTTCGGGCGGCCCGCTCACGTGCATCGGCGATGAGGATTTCTGCCCGCTTCGCTTTCGCGGCCTTTAGTTCTTCAGACTTTTTCGCATGCAACTCATGGGCTGCATCGTGCGTTGAGAGAAATTCCTGGTTGGCGGCGATCTCATGCTCCAGGCGTTGGATCCTCAAATCGGAAACTTTTCGGACTAATCCGGCGTCCGCGCCTTTGGTCAGGTCGGCCGCGTATTGATACCAGCCGATCGCCGCCTCAAGGTCTTGCTTTTCCTCGGTCAACGCACCCAAGCGTCGGGCAAAGTCGACATTCGTTGGCTCCGCTTTGTGAAGCGCGTAGGTTTTGGCGATCTGTTGCTCGAGCGATTCGCCGGTTAATCGTATCCGGCTTTGTTGCTCGAGCGAAATCGCCATCTCTTTGTCCTTGATCAGGTCGCGATAACTTTCGGCTTCCGTCCATCCGCCGCTTTTCATGGATGCGCGCGCCGCTGAATCTTTACCGAGACGGGCCGCTTCGGCATCCAGTGGATTTATTTCGATGATTCGATTATAGACTTCGACCTCCTGATCGCTCTCTCCCAGCTCGTGGTACAAACGTCCCAGTTCGTGTAAGACTTTGAGGTCGCGTGGATTGTCTTCGAGCAACGTTCGCAGGGCGAACACGCCAATCTCTGGCCAGCCCGCTGCTGTCGCCGCTTCCTTTAAGGTCAGGTTCGCCTGTCGATTGTAAGGCTCATCTGCCAGCACCTTTTCCAGCATTTCGATCGCACGTTTCGGGTCTTTCTTGATTTCTCGCTGCGCCTTCATGACGGCAATCGGAGCAGTCGAGATATTGAAGAAACTTTTTTTGGTTGACTTGTTTTTCGTCACTTCAGCCCGCCGCAGCAATTGTCGTCCCGTTAGAAATTGCGGTTCTTGTTTCAGGATTTCCTGCAAAAGCGAAATTGCGTAACCGAGATTGCGCAGCTCAACGGCGGCAACTGCCTTGAGCCAAAGATTGCGTTGTGTTTCGCTCAGTTCCTTTTCCGTCTTAACCGCCATCCCGTGTAGCTTATCACAATACGCAATTCTGCGTTGGCGTACGCTTCCGCAGTGGAAATTACTGCCTGAACAGCCCGGGTTCCAATGGCGGCTGCTTCATAATAAATCAAGCTGGGGTTTTTCTATTTTGTTAACTATTCGTGCCGATCTTTTGTGCGGCTTGCCGGACGGCGCGGTTATGCCGTTCGGTTTTTCCAGGTGCGAAAGAATCTCCTTCGCCCGGTCGAGAATTTCCTTTGGCAAACCCGCCAGCCGCGCGACCTGAATTCCGTAACTCTTGTCCGCACCGCCGGGCACGATTTTACGAAGAAAAATGATTTGATCGTTCCACTCGCGGACTGCGACGTTGAAATTGCAAACGCCTTTGCGTTCTGCGGCGAGTTTGGTCAACTCATGATAATGCGTGGCGAAGAGGGTCCGCGCTTTGATTTTGTCATGGAGAAACTCGGCGACGCTCCACGCGATTGACAGGCCGTCAAATGTGGAGGTGCCGCGGCCGATCTCATCGAGGATCACCAGGCTGCGTTCGGTGGCATTGTTGACGATATTCGAGGTCTCGTTCATCTCTACCATGAACGTGGATTGGCCGCGTCCTATGTCGTCGTTCGCACCGACACGTGTGAAAATGCGATCCACCAACCCGATCTCTGCGCTCTCGACCGGAACGAAGCTGCCTATTTGAGCCATCAGCACAATCAGAGCCACCTGGCGAATGTAAGTCGATTTTCCCGCCATGTTTGGGCCGGTTACGATCGCCAGCCGCATGGTCTCGCCATCCAGCGACGTGTCATTAGGCACAAACTTTTCTTCTACCAGATTCTGGTCGAGTACCGGGTGCCTTCCATCTTTGATTATAAGCCGCAGGGTATTGTTTAATTGCGGCCGGCAAAAACGGAACAACCGCGCCGTCTCGGCGAATGCGCAAAGAACGTCGAGGACTGCGATGGCCTCGGCAGTTCGCTGGATCGATTCCAATTCGCGCAGAGTTTCGTCGCGCAGTCTTTGGAAAAGCTGATACTCGAGTTGGCGTGCGCGTTCGTCTGCGCCCAGGATTTTTGCTTCGATTTCCTTTAACTCGGGCGTGACAAACCGCTCCCCGCCTACAGTGGTTTGCTTGCGCGTGTAGTGCGCAGGCACATTCGCGAGGTTCGATTTCGTCACCTCGATGAAATAACCGAAGACGGAGTTGTAACGTACCTTAAGCGACTTGATTCCGGTTGCGGCAATTTCGCGCTCCTGCAAATGACTGATCCAATTTTTCCCTTCGCGTGACGCCCGCCGCAGCTCGTCAAGGTCAGCGTCGTATCCATCGCGAAAAATTCCGCCTTCCTTTAGCACCAACGGTGGATCATCGACGACTGCTCTTCCGAGCTTCTCAGCCAGCGCTGGCATTTCGTGAATTTCGTTTTGCAACTGCAGCGGCAGGCGTGTCGCCTGCTTCGCTGCATCGTTTGCAGCCGACACGGCTGCCTCTACAGGACCCGTGCCGAATTCAATTCTCTCAATTAGTTTCTGTAATTCGCTCTTTAGCTTTGGGACCTCTTGCAGCGAAAATTTCAGCGCGACCAGGTCGCGCGCGTTTCCCGAGGCCTGGCTCAATCGCGATGTTGCACGTTCGATGTCGCGAATCGATTTCAGTTGAGCGCGGATTGCCGCGAGCAAATCTGTTTCCTGCAACAGATCGGCGATCATTTGCTGGCGTCGCTCGAGTTCGCGCAAAGTGCGCAGTGGCTGCAAAATCCACGAGCGCAATCTCCGGCCACCCATCGGCGTGACGGTGCGATCAAGAACTGCGAGCAAAGTAGTGTCACGTGTGCCGCGGGCCTCTACGAGCTCAAGATTCGTTTGCGTCGCGGCGTCAAGCATGACGTAGTCCGTCGGCGCGTCGCAGCGCAACGACGTGAGGTGATCGATGTTGCGCCGAAGCTGATGCTTCAAATAATGAACGATTGCGCCCGCGGCGGCTACCGCCCGCTGCATCTCGCCACAGCCAAATCCGTCGAGCGATTTTGTTTTGAAATGCTCGCACAGAGTGAAGATCGCCTGCTCCGGCAGGAATGCGTAGCTGTCGTACTCAAGCACATGATCGACCTGGCGAAGCTGATCTTTCTGTTCGGAGCTGATGAGCAGTTCCGACGGCGAAACACGCGCAAGTTCGTCGAGGAGGGATTGTCGATCTTGCAATTCGGTTAGCCGGAACTCGCCGGTGGTCAGATCCGCGTAAGCAAAACCAAATATGCCGCCGTCGGTGTAAACCGCGCCGAGGTAGTTGGCGCGTTTCGCTTCGAGTAGATCGAAATCGCTGACCGTGCCCGCGCTGATAATCTGGGTGATGTCGCGAGAAACAATTTTTCCTGGCTGCGGCTCGCTTGTCTGATCGCAGATCGCCACTCGCCGGCCCGCCTTGATCAACTTTGCGATGTACGTTTGCGCGGCGTGATACGGCACGCCGCACATCGGCACCTCGTTGCGCTTGGTCAGGGCGACATTCAGCAAGACCGAGGCTTCCTTTGCGTCTTCAAAAAACAGCTCGTAAAAATCACCGAGGCGAAATAGCAGCAGCGTATCTGCGGGTATACTGCCCCGGAGCCGCCGGTATTGCTGCATCATCGGAGTGAGCGCGTCCCGCATGATTCCAGAATTAAATCAGCCCGCACTAATTGCGAGTTTGGAATGCGGATCAGCAAAAATTTCTTGTTTGCCCTTCTCACCCGCGCCATGACCAGGGAAAAAGGATGGCCTGCCAAGCCGTAGTCTTTGAGGCATAGGGAAGATCGCAACGCAAGGCCGCCTACACTAAAGCTCCGGCGTGACAGCCCCGAAAGCCTTCGGGGCTGGAGGCGAGGGGAGTTGAACCCCTGTCCTCGCCGCTATCCACGCAAACATCTACATGTTTATCCGACGATAAATTCTGAGGAGCCAAGCCATGCGCCGGCACATTACCGGCTCCCGAGCGTCCACGAAATCGATTCACGAACCGGCGCGGTCGCTCCACCGATTCGCCAGCCTGCTGTCCACGTTTGCCGTCGTAGCAGGCGTCCCACGGCAAACGTCGCGATCAATTAAGCCGCGAGAGCGAGACCTTCGTTGTCTGCGTTTGTTTTTTGGTCCGGTTTTTAACGAGGCCAACGAACCATCCTCGGCATGCCGTCTGCGCTTCCAACGATGAGTCGAAGCCAGTACGCCCCCT
>JBKPLM010000188.1:0-4178 GCA_046731655.1 Verrucomicrobiota bacterium
GCGGCGAGGGATCTCACCCACACAGTTGATCACACGCGAGATTAAGCGTGATCTACCACCCTATGAGAGGTCCATCGCCGTCTTTGCCCGCTCTGGATGGCACGCGACTTAACCAGGCAACGCTTGAGAGCGTTAAACGGATGACTTGGCGTTAGACACCTACATTAACGAGGCAACGGTTGTTCCATGTTCGCAAGCGCATATGCAAGAACTGCAACCACCGCGGAATTTTCCGCCAACTGTTTGGGGACGATCTTGTCGAGCGTGTCAGCGGCCGTGTGGTGATAATTGAAATAGAACCGGCTGTCTTGAATCGGACTGAAAGCAGGCACGCCGGCTTTCTCGAGTGGTCCGATGTCGGCACCACAATGCTCAACCAAATTCAGAATCCCCGCGCCCGACTCCTGCAGGATCGCTGCGACAGGGGCGAGCATTTTCTTCACTTCTGGTTTTCCCTTGATGTTGATACCAAGGGGATGGTCGGCCCCGCCGTCTGTTTCCATCGCTGCAAAATGATTCATCCATTCTTTTTCGTGGTCCTTTGCATACTGTTTTGATCCGGCCAGCCCATTCTCTTCATTCATCCATGCAATCACCCGAATTGTGCGCTTTGGTTTGAGATGAAGTTTTTGGATCAGATTCGCCGCTTCCATCGACACTGCTACGCCCGCACCGTCGTCGATTGCGCCTGTACCCAGGTCCCAAGAGTCCAGATGACCGGAAACGACGATTACCTGTTCGGGATGTTCGCTGCCTTTGATGTCAGCGATCACGTTTGCGCTTTCGACATCCGGCAGAGTTTGCGGCGTGAGAAGTAGTTTCATTCTGACGGGTCCTTGTCGGACCAGGTCCGCAATCAAATCCGCATCTTCTGCGGTGACTGCGCCGGCTGGAATCTTCGGCGCATCGCTTGCGTAATCCGTCTGTCCGGTATGCGGAAGCCGGTAGTCGCCGCCGCCCACTGAACGAATCAAACACGCGACCGCCCCCTGTCGCGCGGCTGCGCTTGGGCCGTCGGCACGATACACAACTGCTTCGCCATATGCTTCGCCACCACGACCTTCAGCGGCCATTTGTTTATCGAATGGGTAATTGAAGAGCACGATTTTGCCCGCGACTTTGCTGCGAGGCAGCGATTTTAATTCATCAAAATTTCTGACAGCAATCACCTCGGCCTCGATTCCATCGGTGGGCGTCGCGACACTTGGCCCGAGCGCACAAAGCACAATTTTCTGCGTAGTGCCCTGCGCTTGTCCGGGAAATTGAACCAGCGCTGCCGCCTCCTCGCCACGCACCCAATGCGGTACCATTACTTTCTCCAGCTGTACTTCGCACCCGTTGGCCTTCAACTCGCTGGCCACATATTCAACCGCTTTGGCCGCCTGCACGGATCCACTCAAACGCGGTCCAATGTTGTTCGCCAGATGTGCAACCTGCCGGTAAGCGTAGTCACTGGTTAGGGCTGTCTGCTGCAATCGTTTCAGCTCCATGAGCGTCGGTGGCGAAAAGACAGCGGGCGTCGGCGATGGCGATGCGCTTGGACTCGACGTTGCCGCCGGCGTTTGCTGCGCATTAATCCGCTGAACGCAGAAAGACAATAAGAGCGAGAGAAGAAAGGTTGCGCGAAAACGATTTTGCAATCCAACCATCCCGAACTTTGTCAGAAGAGCCTTCACTCATCAATCGTTGCAAATAGGAATCACGCTCGACCATCGCGCTGGTAGATCGCTTCCTTGTTGCACGTCCTGCAGTTTGTCATTCTGAGAGAAGCGAAGAATCTCAGGTTCTTTCTTTCTACGCGCTCGCCAGGTCAATAATAGAGATGTTTCGCTTAGCCTGTCCTGAGCAAAGGCGAAGGGCTCACAATACGCCAGCAGGCGGCTACTTCTCTTTGCGGAACTCGATTTCCTCGCCAAACAACTCCGGGCTACGGATGTTTTTTGTCAAAAGCGCAGCAACCACTGCTGAGTCCTTGGTTTCCTTTAGGATCAGTTTGTTGACGCTCCGCAAACTCAGACGCTTGCTGTCGTCGGACAACTTCCAAGCCACATAAGCATATTTGCGATCATTCGAGTTGAGGTCCTGAACGCTGACAAACGGTGTCTCCCCGATGTCGGAGTGATAAGCGCGGAATAAATCTCCATCGTAGTAAACGATGTAAACGCTGTCATCGAGCTTGCGCACTTTCATCTTTTCTTTGCCGTCTGTGGAAGTCCAATCGCCAAGCAATCGTTCCTGCACTTTTTGAGTGGGGCTCGGTGTGATCGGAACTTCGTATTCGCACGCACTGAAAGCCAGAATGCACAAACAAACCGCAATCCCGAAAGCGAGTCGGCGACGAAGCACGTTCGACGAAGTCACAGAGTCTTGGTTGCCTCTGGAAGCCGGCCTTCGTCGAAATCCATCAGGTCAGCCATTGTGAGAACGTCAGTGCGATCGGCGATGCCGCGTTCCTTCTTTCGTTGTTCCAACCTCGCCGCAAACGAATCGTGCCATCCGAGTTTCGATGCGAATGCATTCCAGACAAAGAGATCGCCCTCGTTCAAGCGCCGCCCTTTTTCAAAACACCATTCGAGAATCTCCTCATCAGTTCCGCCTTCGAGAACGCGCTCACGAAGATCGGCATAGTTGACGCGCAAAAAATTGCAGCAAGCACCATCAAGCGTTCGGGGCGTCCCGAGGTTGTTGTGATAATCCTCATGCAATTCGCCGCGAGCATACTGCCGTATTTTGTCCAGCATGCGCGGGAAATACATCATGCCGCGCGTCGTTTCCCTTGGGCTTTTTGGATAAGTCGTCATATCCAAATAAATGCCGCCTCTGCGGCAATGCAATCTTGGCCACGTTATCTATAGAGAACTGAACCGGAAAAATTCAAGCCATCCAGACTCGCTGAATAAACCAGAAACTGCCAAGCACCACAACGGCTGCTGAACACGTCGGCACCAACCGCGGAATAAACATCGGGTTCTGCCGGAGTTTCCAAATAATCGGCAACACGACGGCAGCAACCATGATCTGACCAAGCTCGACGCCGAAGTTGAAAGAGAATAGCGGCAGCACGATGCCTTCGCTGCCGGAGCCGATTCCGGCCTCGCGCAAAGCCGACGCAAAGCCCAAGCCATGGATCAAACCGAACCCGAACGTTACCATTCGCCGCGCATTCAGAACGTCGCCGCGCAAAAGATTCTCGATGCCAACAAAGATGATGGAAGCAGCGATCAGTGGCTCCACAATCCGACTCGGAATTTGCACAACGTGCAATGTCGCCGCCGCGAGCGTGATCGAGTGTGCGATCGTGAACGAGGTGATGATACTAAGCGAAGAGATGAACCCACGCGCTACCACCAGCAAACCAAAAAGAAAGAGCAAATGATCGTACCCAGTCAAAATGTGCCTCACACCCGGGACAAGGAAATTGCCGAATGAGCTGTTCGTTTCGCGCCCTGGCAAATTTGCATCGGTGAGTTGGGTTGTCGCGTGGTCTGCGCTCGCGCTCAGCAGTTGCTCGAAGACCGCTTCACCTGCTGAATTTTGTACCTGGAGATAATGACGGTGCCCAAGCGGCAGGGACGCGATGAGTTTGGATTGAATTTCCAGACTGGAAAAGACCGTAGCGCCGAAATCCAGACGAACTTGTACGTTGTTATTCTCGTCGAAACGACTCCAAACGGATTGCGCTTTGGCCACATTGCCATCGAGCGCGACAACGAGTTGCGTCGCTACAGCTGTTTCAAGTTGCAATCGGCGTCGAGTGAACTCGAGCTGCGTCACAGTCCCGTCGCGATTCTCGTCGAGTTCGGCAATTTGCGCCGCGTCCCTGGCCGCCAGCGTCAACGTCGCCTCCAATATGTTCCGGCGTGGGCGGATGGTGAGACTGCTTAGACCGGGATCGTGAGCCGTCGCTGCTTCAAGCGACATCAACGAAAAAAGAACAAGAATTGCGCCTCGAACCAGGCGGTGCCCGGCCAGGCGCGCTGACACGGCCTGGCCGGGAGTTCCAGACTGCATCATTCCATGACCGAACTGCGACGCGCCTTCGTTACGGGTGAGAATGGTTACGGCCGTTTTGCGGCGTGGATTCGTACGGGAAGACCTTGTTGTAGGCCATGTCGTTGAAGTCCACTCCATCGCCGGCTGGGCCGCGAATGATTGGTGGGTTGACGCGAAGATTGCTG
>JBKPLM010000189.1:0-7586 GCA_046731655.1 Verrucomicrobiota bacterium
CTTTAACCAATCGAGCCCACGTCCCGCGGTCCGCACAGAACTGCCGACGTTCGATTCGTCCACCAACACCAACAACCGGGAACGAGCAGGAATATCTGAATCTTTCTTTCGCACTTGGAGACGAATCAACTACATCCGCGCCCTTCTAGCGAGCATTACTTCGTAAAGTCGGATGCGAATTTCGAACATAGATTGCAAAACCCAAGGAGAGAAGATGAGTCAGCTAGGAAGCGAGCAAGTCAAGGCTTTCAGAGTATAGATGCGTCCCATTTTCTTACACGCCGCGCAAGCGGTAGGTTTTCTTGAATCCAACGGGTCTGCTGCCGGCATCCTTATAAAAAGGCGGATTATATGAATTGGCTTAATGGTAAGCGCCAAACTACTAACACTTTCTTGTTGTACTTTTGTGCGGCTTGGAAAGTGGCGACCGGAATAGCGGTGTCGATGTCTCTCCTGACAGCAACGTCGGCCTGGTCCCAGCCAGTGCCTGGATCGTTAGATGTGCACTGGAACGAAGGCGCTTTAGATTGCAAGGCAACTCCACAAGCGCCCCTTCAAGTTCATGCTTACGAGCCGCAAACGTTTATTCTGCGCCAGAGTCCTTGCGCAAGCTTCGAAGCAAATTTTCTCTATCTTCTCATCGGCTCCGACAAAGCTCTTCTAATCGATACCGGCGCCATCGCGGACGCGAAAGAGATGCCTCTGGCGAAAACGATCTTGGAACTATTGCCGGATAGGGACCACAGAAAGCTTCCACTCCTGGTGGCCCATACACACAGGCATCTGGATCATCGCGCCGGCGATCCTCAGTTCGCATCTCTTCCATCGGTTCAGATCGTGCCCATAGATTTGGAGGGAGTTCGAGCGTTTTTCCGTTTCACTAATTGGCCTAGCGAAATTGCCCATCTGGATTTGGGCGGCCGAATTGTCGACGTAATTCCGACGCCCGGACACAACGCGACCCACGTGGCGTTTTACGACAGCAGAACCGGGATTCTTTTTTCGGGGGATTTTCTGATGCCGGGCCGATTGCTGATTGAAGACGCCGCAGCATACCGTGAAAGTGCGCTGCGGATTGTCGACTTTCTGAAGACGCGTGCGCTTACCCATGTCTTGGGTGGGCACATCGAGTTGAACACCGCAGGAGGCGCCTACCAATTTGGATCTCATTACCATCCCAATGAGCGCCGGCTCGAGTTGGCAAGAGAAGATTTAGCAGCGTTGCCAGCAGCCTTTGAAAGCTTCAATGGCTTCTATGCGCGACACCCGAATTACATTCTCACCAATCCCATTCACAACCTTCTGGCGCTGGCAATTATCGCGGTTGCGGTATTGATTTTCATCGTGTGGGGACTGCGTCGGTTGCTGCGCCGCCGACGCCAGCGCGGTTGACCTTCGAGATCTGGCGAAGGCGCCCGGATTTGATTGCGCCCATCGTTCGCAAGTGGTTACTCCCTGCCCGAAAAAATCGCTAATGGAAGTTGCCGGCTCAATTTTCGCTGTCTCGCGAACGCGATGTAGCTAACATCATGATCTAATGAGTGTGCAAGATTCTGACGCCACGATGGCTGTGTTCCTCGACCTGGAAAACATCGCGCTGGGCGCGCATGACGCGGACTTTCCCGCGTTCGACATCCGCAAGGTGCTCGAGCGTCTGCTGCTCAAGGGCCAAATCGTCGTCAAGAAAGCCTACTGCGATTTTGAGCGCTACAAGACGTTCAAGCGGGGGCTTCACGAAGCGGCGTTCGAGCTCATCGAGATTCCGCATGTGCGCCAGTCCGGCAAAAATTCCGCGGACATCCGCATGGTCGTCGATGCGCTTGATCTCTGTTATACCAAGAGTCACGTCGATACCTTCGTCATCATTAGCGGCGACTCGGACTTTTCCCCGCTCGTCAGCAAATTGCGCGAGAACGACAAGACGGTCATCGGTGTCGGCGTTAAAAGGTCCACGTCCGATCTATTCATCAGTAACTGCGACGAATTTATCTATTACGACGACCTCGTGCGCGCGGAACCAGCAAAGAAACGTCCGAGCGTTGCCGCGACCGCGCCAGCAGCGAAAACTGGTAAAGATCATAGACCTTCAATCGATGGAGCGCTCGATCTTCTGAGGAAAACCTTGGACGCGTTGCGCGCCGAGCGAGGCGAGGATTATCCGATCCGCGGCTCACTAATGAAAGAGGCGATGAAGCGTCAGAACCCCGGTTTCAACGAGCGAGCGCATGGGTTCCGTGCCTTCAACGAACTCCTCCTCGAAGCGCAAAAGCGTGGATTGCTAAAGCTGGAGCGCGACAAACAAGTCGGTACCTACATCGTCCACGCGATCGAGTAACTATTGCCCTCACGGGTGATGCAAACTCGACAGCACGCCATTAATTAGTCCTGCGAATACTGCCATGATGACGAGCCAAACAACGATAATCACCGGCACAAAGCAGCAAAAAACAATGAAAGCCGCTGCCATCCACTTGAACATGATCGTTAGAACCGATCCGAACGGAATATCGACACGCACGACAGCAACTCGTTGCGCCGACAACGGGGGTGCCGGTGGCGGATTGGGAGGCGTGCTGCGAATCTGGCTGGGTGCTGGCAGTTGAGTCCCGTATTTCAGCATCGGCAGATAATCATCGACCGTTTTCCAGTCACCGCGGTCTGCAGGTTTACACGGCGTAGTTCGATCAATACGCCCATCCGCGAACATCTGCGCGATTTGCGGTTCTCCGTATGGTCCCTCTTCGCGGCCAAAGAGTTTCAGCAAATATGATTTCACGGTTGCCGGCACATACTATTACTTCAGATCAAATGGGATTTCGGCGAATCTAAGTCTTGGTCGTGTGCGGCGGCAGAAGAATCATACGGGTGAATTGCAGGATGCCTGCGGCGAGCTGAAACGCGATGCCGAGAAAGAAGATCCAGAAAAGATTCAAGAAAGCCGCGTTAAGGATCTGGCAGACGATTACGCCAGTGCCCGCGATCCCCATGATATAAAAGACGTAGCGGTAAGTGCCAGTCTCCCGGACCGCGTCCGACCCGACCTGCGCGAGATTGCGCCCATTTATAATAAGAAAGGGTAACTGCACAAGAGTGGCGAACACACTGCACCAACCCCAGATCCACGCCGGCGCGGGTTTAACGGTGAGCACGAGAATACCAAAGAGACAGCAAATTAGCGGGGTCGCGGAATTGGCCAGCAGAAGCCACAAGCGATACTTGTCAATGGGCGCCCATTCATGCAGCGAACCTTCGCGGAAGGCGACCACCACTCCGGCAAATCCGGCTAGCGCCACTGCGATTTGGGCGGCGGTGGACAGGGCTTCACCTGGTTCCATCGCGTTGGATTAAACCGGATTCAGACGACGCGAACAAACACGAATTTCGGGACGCTTGATTGTCTGAAAGGGTTCGCTGGCTGACTACTATCTCGGCGTCGGCTTTTCCAGCCCCTGCTCCAATCATCATGCGTGTATACACATCCATGACGCTTTGCTGTTGGGCTTAATGTCGAAGCGAGCGGGAGCGAACGAGTCAGTTAGTGTAGACGCATGTTGTTTGGTCCCGCTTCAACGCGTTAGCGATTCAACCTTCAATGTCCGCGAAGCGATCACGCGACCGCATTTTCTTTGCACGCCGCGGCGCCCCGCGCGGACGAAGAGGAAGCGGCGGGGGCGGGTTGCCAACGCTAAGGAGAAGCGGTCGACGTCGGGAAAGCCGTCAGTGGTGATACCACGTAAATCTGATCCCATATTTTCAGCACCAGGGCCATCGACGTCCACTTGCCTTCGACCGATATGGGCAGATTGGTCCACGTCACAAATGTCATCTTGCTGTTGGGGTCGTAGCCCATATGCGAGTTGTAGCCGGGAGTCTCGCCGCCGTGAAAATATACCGCGTTCGGGCCCCAGCGTAGTCGCTCGATGCCATACCCGTATTGCTGGCCTTCGGGCATGCTCGGATCCTTGGCCTGCAGGCTGTCGAACCAGCGGCGCTGATACGCGGCGTTGAAGACGCGCCCGGTGACCAGTGCCTCGATCCAGATGGCGAGATCGTTGGCGGTGGAGATGACGCCTCCAGGAAAATAGGCAAAAGATGGGTTCAGGTCCGTGAAGTCGGTGGGCAGGAGGGTTCCGGCCCGCGCTGCGGCTTGGATGTCGGGCGGATACGACGTGTCCGTCAGGACATACAAGGAGCTGCCGTACAGGTAGCCGTGGGAATAGGGATCGGGGATGGTGTTCGAAGTTCGAGGGGGGAGAAAAGTGTCGTGCATCCCCAGCGGCTCGAACAACCGGTCCTGCATCGCCTGGGCCAGCGGCCTGCCACCGACCTGCTCGGCGATAAGGCCGAGAAGCGTATAGTTGGTGTTGTTGTATTCGTAAGCGGTACCAGGCGGAAAGTTGGCCGGACGCGCGAAGGCGATGGCCAGCAGCTCCTCTGTGGTCCAGACCTTGGTCGGGTCATGGTCCACGGTGGCCGCGAGTTCGGGAGCGTCAGTGTAGTTGTAGAGGCCACTCCGCATTTTCAGCAGTTCGTCGATCGTGATGTTGTCGCCATTGGGCACGCTCGGGACGTACTTCGAGACTGGATCGTCGAGACTGAGCTTGCCTTCCTGGGCCAGTTGCACAATCACCGCGGCCGTCATCGACTTCGTGTTCGAGGCGATCCGGAAGTGGGTGTCGGCGCGGGGAGGGCTCATCGTCCCCAGTTGCGTAGTGCCGTACGTGACCGTGAACTCACCCTTGGGTGTGCGCAGGAGCACTACCGCGCCTGGCACCAAGAGTTCCTTGGCGGTCGTGTTCACCATGGTCTGCAGCGCAGCCTGGTCGATCGGCTTGAGTGCCGACGAGCCGGCCGTGGAGCCAGTCCGCGAGCACGCTGCGATCAGGAGAGCAACACTGACCAGGAGGGTCGCGACGGCTCGAATTGTTCCTGGTTCGTCTTTCATATTGGCACTTCTCAGAACGAAACTTCACTTCGGCCTTCTACACTTCCTGAGCGTCTTCTTTGGTCCCGCCTCGACGCTTCAACGCTTCAATGAAGGTTAAATGTCCAAATGCTCTGCTCGCGAATGGAGCCCACGGGAGTCGTGCGACATGGATGGGCAAACCGAAAGGTCCGAAGTGAGCGGGAGCGAATGAGTCAAGACTTTCGGAGTTGAAACGCGACCCCATTTCTTTGTCGGGCTCGTCTATTCGGCGGCGGCACCGAAGAAGATACGGCTCACCTTGCCCTTGGTGAAGTTGAAGATGATGCCGCCGTAGATAGAACCTACGACAAGGGTGCCGGGATCGCTTGCTTCGCGATCGACATGTTCGGTGTAAGCCTTACGCGCGGCGCTCTCCGCGTCCCCGATCTTGATGCCCTTTCTGGTCGCAAAAGTGCACGGCGCGGATGCGGTAATGTTGGCGATCGCCTTCACCCCTGACTTTTTCTCGCCTGTGCTCATCACAAGTTCGATGCCCTTGTCTGGATAATGCCAATCCTGCACGTAGCTTCCGTCCGCTTCCTGAAACACCAACTTACCGCGTGTCGCCGGTGATCCAAGAAGCTTGAGCACGTCCTTCTCCGGCAGCCCGAGGCGCAGTCCGCTCAGGCGCTCCGCCCTCAACATCGCTTCGGTGACGGTCTCATCCGCACGGCAATTGGATGCAGCGAACATGTTGAGCACGAGCGTGCTGATGAGGATCGTGAGCATTTTCATAGGGTGACTCAGGTGTTGTCTTCGAGGCTTTCGTCTTTAAGCCAGAATTTAAGATTTCAGCATGTCAGCGTTTCAGGTTCTGGCAAGCCTCTCAACGTCTCAACCCTTCAACGTTTTAACCATTTAACGTTTCAAGGAATCACGAAAGCGAAGCGAAATCCTTCCGCCCCGGTATTCCTCGCTATTAAGTTAATGTCTGCGATTGGTATCCTATGTCACTAGAGTCTTGCCCCACCTGCGGCTACGCGCTTTCCATCATCGATCATCATTGCCGTCATTGTACTACCGCATCGCGGGCAATTCCGTCGCGGCCCTTTGATGCGAAACACCTGCAGCGAATGATTATCGCCGTGGCGGGGTTAAGCGTTCTCGTTTACTTGCTCTTCTTTCGCTAACGAAAGGGGCGCGCCGAGTGCCGCCTCCAAAACGTTGTAGCCGCTGTCGTTGACTGCGGCCTCTCTCCTGACCTTCGCTGCCGCTTTTGCGTAGACCCGAATCCCGAACCTGCAATAATCTTTAATTACACTTCAACAAAGGAGCGATCATTATGGCTATGTATGTCAGTCTTATTCAGTTTACCGATCAGGGCATTCGCAACGTCAAGGACACCACCAAGCGATCCGAGGCTGCGATGGCCGAGGCCGAGAAAATGGGCATGAAGATTGTCGAGGCATTCTGGACGATGGGCGCGTACGACGTGGTGGTGCTGCTCGACGCGCCCAATGACGAGACCATGTCTGCTTTCACCCTTAAAATTGGTTCGATGGGAAGCGTCAAGACCCACACGATGCGTGCCTTCCGCAGGGAAGAGATGGAAAAGATTCTCGCGAAAATCAAATAGCTGTAGCGTGCTGTCGCTTTGTCACGCTGGAGGCTCTCGACTCGCCGTAGCTTCACGCGAAGGCTGGTTGGCAAAACCGGATGACTCCGCTCTCTCTAGCGTTGTAGCCGCGTGTCGTTGACCGCGGCAGCCGCTAACATGATCAACGGTTCAACTTTTCACGTCACCGAAGGTGTAACTTTCTCTCGCTCAACCTTTGGTGTAAGCCGTTCCCCGATTCACCATGTCTCCTTTGCTCACTCGCGGTGGAAATCGTGCTGAGGACATTGGGAGTGGCAAGCTGGGCGCCTGTTCCGCGCTAGAGATTCCATTGAACGTTTGATGTTCGCCGTTTAGGTTCTTACTAATTCGTAATTCATAATTCTAATTTGATGACGATGGCCTCGACCACCTTGCCCGGCGGCACATTCAAGCTTGCCGATAATCTGATCCTGAGTCGCATGGGCTACGGTGCCATGCAGCTCGCTGGTCCACATGTATTCGGGCCACCAAAAGATCACGACGGCGCGATCGCAGTCTTGCGCGAGGTCGTTAGGCTCGGAATCAATCACATCGACACCAGCGAGTTCTATGGGCCGCATATCACCAATCAACTGATAAAAGAAGCACTGCATCCATATCCGGAGCAGCTACGGATCGTCACCAAGGTCGGTGCGCGGCGGGACGCGGAGGGAAATTGGCCGAAAGCGCTCGCACCCGACGAGCTCCGGGAAGCTGTTGATGATAATCTCACAAACCTCGGGCTCGACATCCTCGATGTGGTCAATCTGCGGGTTGGTGGCCTGGACTCGCCGACGCCAGGCTCGATCGCGGAACCGTTCCGCGTGCTCGCGGAAATGCAGAGAGCGGGTCTGATTAAGCACCTTGGGGTAAGCAATGTTACCGCCGAGCAAATTAACGAGGCGCAATCAATCGCTCCAGTGGTGTGCATCCAAAACTTCTACAACATCGCCAACCGTCGGGATGACACGCTCATCGATTCCCTTGCCGAACAGGGAATCGCTTATGTGCCGTTCTTCCCGCTCGGTGGTTTTACACCGCTGC
>JBKPLM010000190.1:0-6642 GCA_046731655.1 Verrucomicrobiota bacterium
GCGGCGCACTCTTCCACGGAAAGACCAAAGACACGACCGGCCGCGACGGCCAGCAGCGCGTTCTGCACCATATGCAAACCGGGCACAGGCAATTGGGCCCGGCAACGATGCGCGCCCTCGAGAATCGTAAAATCTGTTCCGCTCCCCCTCTGATTGACCTCGGTGGCGCGAATCGTACCAGCAGTTGTGCCGGCTAAAATCACTTTGCCATGTGCGCGAGCTGCGATCCCCTGGGTAAATGCATCGTCAGCGTTTAAGATGATCGTTCCCTCAGCGCCGATGGCTTCTGCAAGCGCACCTTTCTCCTCCGCAATTCTTTCCCGCGACCCCATAAACTCGATATGCGCGACACCGATGTTCGTAATGATGCCAACGTTGGGCGCGGCTATTTTTGCCAGCGCGGCAACTTCGCCGGGGTGATTCATTCCGATTTCCCAAACTGCGACTTCATCCTGCGACGTCGCCTCCAGAATTGTTCGAGGCAAACCGACATGATTATTGAAATTCGCTTGTGTTTTCGTGACTCGAAACCGGCGGGCGAGAACGGCTGCGGCGAAGTCCTTCGTGCTGGTTTTGCCGTTGCTTCCGGTAATTGCGACCACATTTAACTTGAGCGACTTCCGATAATTGGCAGCGAGCTGCTGGTAGGCCAGCAAAGTGTCTTTTACGCGAATGAGCGCGAAATTTTCCGGAACTTTTCCTTTCCAATTGAAATTAACGATCGCCCCAGCTGCGCCAGCTATAGCGATAGCTTCTACGAAATTATGTCCGTCGAAATTTTCACCGCACAATGCGACGAATAGTTCGCCGCGCTTAATCGTGCGCGAATCCGTGCTGACCTTATCGATTACAAGCCTTCCGTCCCCGGCAGAAAGCGAGTTTCCGGTCAATTGCGCGATCTGAGAAAGCGGAAGCGGATTCATAATACCGGAATTGGAGAACGCGCGTCAGGCGCTGGAGAATTTCCAAACAAAAATGTCATGATGAAAACTCCATCGGATGGTCTTCAATCGCGCGACGCGCGACTTGAATATCGTCAAACGGGATGGTGTGATCCGCGAACTCCTGATAATTTTCGTGCCCCTTGCCTGCGATTAAAACAATGTCGCGCGGCTGTGCCAGCTCAATGGCACGATTAATGGCCTGAGTGCGATCGACAATTTTTTCATAGTGAGTCGATCGAAATCCCTTTTCGATCTCCGCGACAATCGTGTCCGGATTCTCTTTGCGCGGATTGTCGGAGGTAATGATGGCGTAATCAGCGTGGCGATCTACGATTTCGGCCATCAACGGGCGCTTCTGCCGGTCGCGATTGCCGCCGCAACCAAAAACGGCAATCAACCGATTCGGCTCGAGGTCGCGCAGAGTTTTGAGAACATTACCTAACGCGTCAGGTGTGTGAGCATAATCGACAAAAACTTGAAATTGTCGCCTTGCCGGAACCAATTCCAGCCGTCCGGGGACTTGCGCCGATTTGCCAAGGCTAAACACAGCGTCACGCAAATTGATTCCAAGAGCATTGGCGGCAGCCAGTGCCGCCACAGAATTTGTGACATTAAACCGCCCAATCAAAGGAACGCGGACCAGATAACTCTTGCCGCGAGCATCCAGCTGATAGGAAGTGCCGCTGGACTCAACGCGATAATTTGAAGCGCGGAAATCTGCGCGCATCCCCATTCCGTAAGTAATCACTGCGACGCGTTTGTCGATTTTGTCGAGCAGTTGTTCACCATAGCGGTCATCAATATTTACAATTGCTATTGGTTTGCGCTTTTTTTTCTGGCTCTCGAGTCCAGCGAACAGCTTCGCTTTGGATTCGAAGTAATTTTTCATGGTCCCATGAAAGTCGAGGTGGTCCTGCGTAAGATTTGTAAAGACGGCAACGTTCCATTCCAGTCCACGCGTGCGATCCTGCGCGAGTGCGTGCGAAGAAACTTCCATCGCCGCTGCCTTACAACCCGCGTTGACGATCTGCGCCAGTAGCTCCTGTAGATCGAGCGATTCTGGCGTCGTGCGAATAGCCGGCAGCACCCGCTCACCGACCTCGTAACGCACCGTTCCAATCAATCCGCAACGCAGGCCGGCATTTTCGCAAATGTGCTTGATGAGAAATGTAGTCGTGGTTTTGCCGTTCGTACCGGTGACTGCCGCCAGTTTCAATTTGCGCCCCGGGTGCCCGTAAAAAGTTGATGCAAAATCAGCGAGGGCGGTCCGCGTATTCTCGACGACAAGGCAAGTTGCGCGGGGATTTTGTTCCTCGCGTTCGGCAACGATTACCGATGCCCCTTTTTCGATTGCCTGACCGATGAATTCATGGCCATCGGATTTCTCGCCCCGCAACGCCACGAACATGCCATTCCTTTGCACTCGCCGCGAGTCATACGCGATGTTTTCCACTGTGCGATCAGGTGTCCCGATGATCTGGCGAACTGCAGTCGCGGAGAGAAGAGTCTTGAGCTGCATGAGACGTTAACATGTCCGCAATGGGACGGATTCGCAGCCGCGAACCATGGCGAGGTGTTCAATGGCGCGAGGCATTGGTTAAGGCGATTCGTTCCGCTGGCCGGGCCTTGCGAACCCGTTCTGCCGGCGCTGTTTTTTCGACTCGCTGTACGGGAATCGCTTTGCGAATCTCCTCATGCGGCTCAAGATCTAGATAGCGGGCCGCCTTTTCTGCGACCCGGGAAAAAATTGGTCCTGCGATAAGCCCGCCGTAGTTAAGCTCAGGTTTGCTGGTTCGCGCATCATCGAGCACCACCAGACCTACAAACTCGGGATGGTCCGCTGGCAGATAGCCGGCGAAAGAAACAACATACTTCCCCTGCTCGTATCCGCCTCGTGGATCAACCTTTTGCGCGGTCCCGGTTTTGCCTGCAATCGTAAAACCGGGAACGGCAGCGGCGGCAGCGGTGCCACGATCACTTACTACACCGCGCAGCGCATCACCGATTTCTCTGGCGGTTTCCGGAGAAATCACCTGACGCAGAACCACAGGGGAAAGCGAGCTGATGGTTTTCCCTTCCGGCGTGGTAATCGATTTTATGATGCGCGGCGTGACTAATTTGCCGCCATTGGCAATCACCCCCATCGCCACTGTCATTTGTAACGGCGTGACTCCGACCTCGTGCCCCATGGGAATACGCGTGATCGAGATTTTGCTCCACGCCTGCGGCGGTCGAATGAGTCCACCGATTTCACCTGGCAGCTCAATTCCGGTCCGCTCGCCAAAACCGAATCGACGTATGTATTCGTAGAATCTTTGTTCGCCCACGTTCAGGGCGAGTTTGGCCGCACCGATATTGCTCGATTTCACGAGGACATCGCGCACGCTCAGGTACGAAAACGCGCGATGATCGTGCAACGCCGTGCCGCCGAAATTCCAGAGACCGTTCTCACAAAAGATCGTCGAATCAGGTTTTAGCTTGCGCTCGTTGAGAGCGGCAGCGGCCGCAACAATCTTGAACGTCGAGCCCGGTTCCATCATGTCGATGATGGCCCGGTTCTTCATTTCTTCGGGCTTCGCCTCGGAGCGAAGGTTTAAGTCAAAATCCGGCCGATTAGCCATTGCCAGGATTTCGCCCGTCTGCGGCCGCATCAAAATGATCGTAGCTTTTTGAGGAGCATATTGCTGCATCGCAGCGTCGATCTCGTTCTCAACAATGTTCTGCAAACTAAGATCGACAGTGAGATGAACCTGATAACCGTCGCGCGGGGGGCGCTCTTGTCCTCGATAAGGCACTATTTCCTGGCCGGCGCGGTTGTGTTCGATGAAGCGAAAACCATCCTGTCCATGAAGATATTCTTCCATCGACGCTTCAACTCCCTGGATACCGCGATGGTCGAAGTCGGTGAATCCAATGACATGGCAAAGCATCGAACCATTTGGGTAAACGCGGGTGGCATCGTGCTCGAAATAAATTCCACGCAGATTAGCAGCGCGAAGTTTTTCGCGCAGCGCGCCTGCCTGCGCCTCGGGCACTTCACGCTTGATGACGATGTAGCGGCGCTCACTGCTTAGCTTTTCCGCCACCTCCGTGAACGGAAGCCGCAGTTCCTCGCTCACGAGATCGACGATTGCTTGGCGGTTGTTAAGATGCGTGGCGTCGGCCACTACCGTGTGAACAGGAATATTATGCGCGAGGACTTCGTTATTCGCGTCAAGGATTGTGCCACGTTCTGCATGGATGATTTGCTTGTAGACGTGCTTTTCAGCGGCGAGCCCGGCGTATTCGTCGTGCTTAATTGCCTGGAGATAAACTAAACGAAATGAAAAAATGCTGAACAACCCGATAAATGCAGCGCACATCAGTCCGCAACGGGTTCGACTGTTTGCATTCATTTTGCGTCGGAAGGATTGGCTACGGGTTGGATCGCGTCGTCTTCCGTGGAACGAACAGGCATGGTGAGCCGCACAATGTTGGCCTCCGAAATCGGCAGCATTTTTAAGTAGCCTTCTTTCAAACGGCGTTGCAACGCAGAGCGCGACGTCAAAGCCGCGATTTGTGCGCTGGCTATGTCGTTTTGGGTGCGAAGAGTAACGAGCTCGTTCTCGACCGCCTTCCTGCGGTCGCCTAGATGGTAGAGTTGGAGTGTTAAATAAACATAACTCAAGCCAGCCAGCGCCAGAAACGCCGTCACCACAATCCAGCGCGCAAGCGACGCGGCGTTCACCGTATTGCAATTTCTTCGACGTGAACGGTTCATTTAGATCTTTTCGGCGACGCGCAGTTTTGCGCTGCGTGACCTGGGGTTGGTGCGCCGTTCCTCTTCGGTTGGCTCCACTGGTTTTGGCGTGATCAGCTTAAGATCGTAATCCGGGTTGCGCTGCGGTGCGGGCCACTCCGGCTTGTCTAGCCATTCCCGGCTACGATCTCGGAAAAAATTCTTCACGATCCGGTCCTCCAGTGAATGAAAAGCGATCACCGCAATCCGGCCGCCGCGCTGAAGCCGCGCAGTTAACACCCGCAGCCCGTCCTCGAGCGCGCCAAGCTCGTCATTCACTTCCATCCGCAACGCCTGAAAGACTTGGGTGGCTGGATGATGGCGGCCGTGCCGGCCGACCAGTTTCTCGATGGCGCGCGCCAGCGGCAGAGTTTCGCGAAACGGTGAAGTCTTTCGCATTTTCACAATCAGACTTGCAATGCGGCGCGCTGCCGGCTCCTCTCCCAGCTCGCGAAACAAACGCGTTAACTGTTCCTCGGTGTATTCGTTCACGATCGTGGCGGCGGTCAGTTCGGCTCGCGGATCCATGCGCATATCGAGCGGACCGTTTCGCATGAAGCTGAATCCGCGCTCCGCATTTTCGAGTTGCCGGGAGGAGACACCAAGATCAAGAAGCGCGCCCCCAATCGCACGAATTCCAAGCTCATCGAAGAGGCTGAGTGCGGACCTGAAATTCGCCTGTCGCACGGCGATGCGTTCACCGAAACGTGCCAGTTGCTCACTGACGTGTTGAACCGCGTCGGGATCCCGGTCCAGGGCCAGAACATTCGCCCCGCTCTCCAAGATCGCTTCGGTGTGACCACCGCCACCACATGTGGCATCTACGATGAGCGAACCAGGCTTCGGTTCGAGTAATTCCAGCACTTCGCTCTCAAGGACTGGACGGTGATATATGAATTCCTCCACTTCGGGTGCCTCCTCTTCGGCAATAAACGGATCAACGGCCACCCACAAAGGCCGCTCAAACCAAAATGTGTCGATTACGTTTTGAACAAGCATTTGATTATAAGCCAATGACGTTTGCCACGTGCTGGTACGTGGCCGTCTCCTCCTCGTGCGCTCGTTTCCAGCGTTGCAAATTCCAAACCTCGAAGCGCCCTTGGTTGCCGACCAAAGCAACTTCATCTTTCAGCCCGATTTTCCGGCAAAGTTCTTCGGGCAACACAAGGCGCCCCTGTCGGTCCGCGCTCGCGTGCTGCGCGCGGGAATGCAGATGACGTAAAAAAATTCGGCGATCTCGCGCGGAAACGCCCTGGTTTGTTTCTGCCGCCGAACTCATTCGAGCAAACTCGTTCGGCGACATGACGAGCAGAAATTGATGAGTGGCTTCCGGCAAGAGAATGAATTCCTCTGCCTTGTCTCGACGCCAGCGAGAGGGAATCGTGATTCGATTCTTCTCGTCGATGGAATGCCGGAACTCTCCGGCGTAGAAGCGTTCGGGTGGAGGATCGTTGTCCATGTATCGAGTGGAGAATTCATCCATTTTGCTCCACTTGACCCCACTTTTAACCACCTTCCCGCCTCGCGGTCAATAAAAAATTTCAGGCCTGTTTGCAGCTACCCATCTCAACCGTAAGCTCCTCGGATCATGAAATTTTTCAAAGCAGGGCTGACAGTGGCTTGTGCGTTTGTCGTCTGTGGCACCGAAACCGGATTGAGCCAGTCGCCAGAACAAACGCGGAATGACGCTGTGCGGGTGACCGTTTCAATGCATCCCGACGGCTCACGCACGGTTTATAAGTTCGATAACGCGCAGCACAACGCCGTTGCGACAACCACCGATCCAGATGGCAAACTTCGCGAGACGATTCGTTACGAACTGGATGAGGCGGGACGTTTTTCCAGCGGCGAAATTTCGGGACCTGATGGCCGCCTTCGTTTCAAGAGCCGTTACAAGTACGATGATGCCGGCCGCCTTTC
>JBKPLM010000191.1:0-8620 GCA_046731655.1 Verrucomicrobiota bacterium
GAGAACTACACCGGATTATATTCGTCGGCAGCGTCAGATGTGTATAAGAGACAGGTCACAGCTCTTTCAGGGTGACCAGCGGGATAAAAGGTTCCGATCCCTTCCAAGACCATGAATTTCGTGGGCGGGCCTGTGGCCAAAAGAGCTGTCCCTCCCGTCACCGCTGCGGTGACGGCCGATGTGCTGACCTTAACCGCCGGTGCTTTGGGCGGCACTTCCAGAAGGACCGCTCCACTGGTCAGATCAAGTTCACGTGCCCCCTGTTTAAAACTGAAAATCGTATTCGCCCCGAGCCGGGTTATTGTGAGATCGGTGAAAGTCAATTCCGCGCGCGATTCCACGCCCGTGCGCACTCCCATCCCCTGGGTGACTTTGGCATTCACCACGGCAGGGCGCGGAGCGCCATGAGCTTCCAATAACCGCACGTCCTGGATTACCTGGGATACTTGCGCCTGTTGGAGTTGGTCCGCGGTAACAAAGGGCGCTGCGCTAATGACCCAAAACAGGACGATCAGTCGAACCCACAAAATTCGCACAAAAGATTTTTTCATATTGGTGGCTACGGCAAGACGGGAGCTGCATTAGGACTCAGGCTTGGCACTCGATGCGGCGTCACCAGCGCCGCAGTCGTACGACCCGAAGTATCGAGTTGTTCTTGGCCAACAACCGAGACTTGTGCGCCGCCCCCAAAAATCACCAGGTTTGTACCGACAAGAGTCTTGTTCGATTTCTCGCGTTGCTGCTTCTGCCTCTCTGCCGCGATTAACTTTTCGCTCCGAAGTGGAGGAAATTCTGTAATGAAGCGACTTGTCTTCGTGAAGCGGTCAATGTCGACATCTACGGGATCGCTGAGGGCAGCCTCCGGGTTGCCGAACACCATTTGCCCCGCACGAACAAGAAGCGAATCCCCAATGTGTCCGGGGCGATACAATCGTGCGGTGCCTTCCAACACCAAAAACTTATAGAAACCGGGATGATACTCGATCATGACGGTTGTGCCCGGCACAGCAGCCGCGACGCTGCCTGCGTGAACGGTCGCCCCATTTGCCCCCTTTGTAGCCTGAACAAGCACTGCGCCTTTTTTAACATTCAAACCGCGCGTCCCACGATTGAAATCAAATGCAGTATTGGCGGCGAGCCGCACTACTGTTTCGTCAGTAAAACCCAACTCAGCGCGCGATTCGTTGCCGGTCCGCACAACAGTCTCCTCCTGTACGATCTCATTTACCGAGGCCTGGCGCGTGTTCTTAGAGTCCGCTAATTGAACGTGATTCTTTACCCGCGTGACTCGCGCCTCGGTAGTCGAAGCGGCATTCAGCGCGCGGGGAACCCAAGTCGCAAGCGACGCGGTGATCGTTATAAAAGCAATGAGACGAAGCGGCCGGTTCATAGGCACGTTGGTCGAAAGACCTAATTCCGGCGGCTTTTTGACGCCTAAACCTTGTTAGGTCAAGGATTTTCTACACCCCTACAGCTAATTATCCGGAAATGGCGCGGCGAAGTTTCTTGAAAAGATTAACATCGTGTCTGGCTTTCTTAAGGACGGGGTAAACGGCCCTAAGCAACACGAAGCCCTGGCTATGGCTATTACAGCAATAAGTTTTAACGTAGAACCCGGCTACCGGCTTGCGGGCCCTTCGTTGCCGGAAATTGAGACACCTAACAACTCGCGCTGCCATGGCACCAGCAATGCCTGCGCCCGAGTACCATCCGCGGCGATCGCCTCAAGGATGCTTCGCGATGCAATGAACGAAGGTTCCAGCCCGAATGCCTCAGCGGATTTGTTGCGTCGGCGCCGCAGTTCTTCTGCGCGCTGGACTGTCTCATTGGTCGGTCGGATTCCGGAACGGCGACGCGAAACTGGCCATTCCGATTCAGGCGCCCGCAATGCGACTTGTGCTGCTTCGCGAAAAGCCTGACGGCGGCGGGATGAAAAATGTCTATAGTCAGGGACACTTCCCGAAGCGAATTTCGCTGCGGCCTTTAGGAGGTCTTCGTTCCGCAAAATGTGAAACGGCGGGCGATCTGCCTTTTCTGCTTCGCTTTCGCGCCATTCCCAAAGCGCGCGAAGTACCGCGGCATCGCGTCCACGAATTACGCCAGATCCGCGAATCCGCCAGAGTTCGTCCTGGTTACGGGTCCGCGCCACGGCCGCTAGCTCGATGGCACGTTGACATGACTGCTGCAGCCAATCCCGACGCCCACAACGATCCAACTCAGCTTCCAATTTTTCGGCAAGGGGCAGCAAATAATGCACATCATTAATCGCGTATTCCGCCATCCGCGTCGGCAAAGGTCGTTGTCCCCAATTGGCCTTTTGCGACCCCTTTAGGAGCGTGAGTCCGAAATAACGTTTGAGCAAGGCAGCCAGGCTAAATTCGCGAATGCCAAGAAGACGAGCTGCAATCAGTGTGTCGAAGATTCGCCTCGCTAGCAGCTTCAGACCACGACGCAGCATTCGCAGATCGTAGTCGGCACCGTGCAAGACAATTTCCCTGCCTTCCAGCGCCCGACGCAATGGCTCCAGATCGGTATTGGCCAACGGATCGACTATAAAATCGCAAACATCCCGCACGGATTCATGGCCTTGGGCCACACATAAGCCAGTGTCACCACTGCCGGCCATAGAGCCTCGCGCCGGAACACTGATCTGGAGCAAACACAGCTTTTCCCGATATGAATGAAGGCTGTCCGCTTCGGTATCGACCGCGACGCGATTGGCAGATTCGATTTGCTCAATTAAACTCGCGAGCTGCGCGGCGTCCGTAATCACTTTTCGCGTTAACGCAATCCGCTCAGCAACAATTCAGCGTTGGTTTTGGTCGCATGCAGATTATCGATCAGCTTTTCCATCGCTTCGAGAGGCGGAAGGGCTGCCATCGTTTTGCGCAGCATCAGCACGCGTTCCCATTCATCGGGATGATACAGTAGCTCCTCGCGCCGAGTCGCTGAGAGCATCGGGTGGATCGCCGGGTATAACCGTTTCTCCTGCAGAGCGCGATCAAGATGCAGCTCCATATTTCCGGTGCCCTTGAATTCTTCGAAAATCAACTCATCCATTCGACTGCCGGTTTCGGTCAAAGCGGTCGCGAGCACGGTCAGGCTGCCGCCTTCTTCTACATTTCGCGCAGAGCCGAAAAATTTCTTTGGCTTGGTCAGCGCCTTCGCTTCGACACCACCGGACATGATTCGTCCCCTGCCCGGCTGCATGTTGTTGTACCCGCGCGAAAGTCGCGTGATGCTATCGAGTAAAAGCACAACATCCTGTTTCATTTCCACGAGGCGTTTGGCACGCTCTATCACCATCTCTGCCACTTGCACATGCCGCTGCACGCTTTCGTCAAAATTGGAATGGTAGATATGGCAGTCGATTTCCCGTTCCAAGTCCGTCACTTCTTCCGGCCGCTCGTCCACTAAAAGCAGGATAAGAACAATGTCAGGATGATTTACCCGAATCGCCTTGGCGATTTCCTTTAGCACGATGGTCTTGCCCACTCGTGGCGGCGCTACGATGAGCCCGCGCTGCCCGCGACCGAGCGGGGCCAGCAAATCCACCGCGCGCGCAGTGATGGAATTTGTCTTTGGATTTTCTAGAATGATCCTGCCTTGCGGAAACTGCGGCGTTAGTTTGTCAAAGTCGGTTGGCTCCGTCCATTCCTCAGCTGCCTGGCCCTCAATTTTTGTGACTTCGTCCAAAGACAGGAACTTTCCGCGCTGGCCTGGCAACTGCACAGTCCCTGCAATCTTTTGTCCGGGCCTCAAATGATGACGCTCAATAAGGACGCGGGGGACGCACACATCCTCCGGGACAGGCAGAAAGTTCAATTTCGGCCACCGCAACATGGCAAAGGAATCGCTCACCTGATCGAGGAAGCCTTCCGCAGTAACATTAGCGCCATTGGCTAACGCCGTGCGGATGACATCGAGGATCTGCTGATGACGCGACCGGGCAGGGTGCAAATATACATCCAAATCCCGCGCCAACGTCTCCAACTCTTCACCCGAAGACTCTTGCAGCTCGTTTAGGTCAAGTGCGACGTCAGTCTTTGCCTTGCGTTTTTCATTTGATCGCATCCCGGAAGATGGGGGAACCTCAGCTGCACTTTGGGTGTCTCCAGGCGATACGCCCGGCGCTACAGTTTCTGTCTGCGAGGTCGAGACTTTTAGTTTTTCTTCCATGATTGCTCTTGCCAAAGCGCGACAAGACCCTTTGCCTGCTCCTCGAGCCTCGCCCGGTCGCCGTTATTCCAAACGACATGATCCGCACGCTTGATTTTCTCCTCGATGGCCATTTGTGAGTTGATTATTTGTTCGGCTTCGGAGTCTCTGAGAGACAGTCGTTTCGCTAACCGGCCTAACTGCACCTTGCGCGAACAGGCGACCACGACGACTCGCTCGCACCATGTTTCACCGCCCGTTTCATAAAGAAGTGGAATGTCAGCAAAGAAAAAGTCAGGAGAATCACGATGCCTTTCCGCCTGAGCCATCCACTGGCGACGAATCCGAGGGTGAAGAATTTGTTCGAGCGCGCGCCTCTTGGTCGCGTTGCTGAACACTATCGCCCGAAGTTTCGCTCGATTCAAGTCCCCTGTCGGCGAAAACACTTCACTGCCAAACTGACCTAGGATTTCCTGTTTCACTTCTGGAAGTTCCGCGAGCGAGCGCGCTGCAAGATCCGCATCGAAGAATTTCGCGCCCGGCAGGATCTGCCGCAGGCAGTCACAGAACGTGCTTTTGCCGGTGGATATTCCGCCCGTGATCCCGATCGCAGGCATGGCCGAACGTCACCGCGGAGTGATGCCTTCGGCAAGATCAACATGAAACGTCTGTTTCACTTTCGTTGTGCCGAAAGTTAACTCTGCTGTGTAATCTCCGGCCGGGAGAAGCCGCTTGGGATCGTCACCGCCGTACTCAGCAATCACGTCCTTGGTCGGCCGCAGGTCCCAGTTCAACCGGGTAAAACCCGGTGCGCCCGGCGCTTTTAGATTTGCGACTGGCTGTCCAGTTGATTTCGTCACGACGATTTTGATTTCGTCGCCAGTAAACTCTCGCACCCAAACTGTGAACAGCGCGCCCTCTTGCGGATTTTGGCCGCGATAAATCCCCTTGCCATTCGCATCAACAAAACCCGGTTGAAGATAAGCGCCGGTCACGGAACGCACGCTAAATAATTGAGCCGGCTTGGACGCAATTTCCGGTGTGAATTCGCGAAACGGGATCGTGTCGTCAAGAATGGCAATGCTGCGACCATGTGTTGCGATCACAAGGTCTGACGTGCGCGGATGAATCTGGATGTCATCCACTCGGACCGAAGGAACATCGCCGATGCGCACCCAATGCGCGCCTTGATCGAACGACGCGAACACTCCGAAGTGTGTTCCCGCATAAAGCAATTTCGGATTCACCGGATCCTCGCGGACCACTTCAACTGGATCGCCCTGCGGAAGGTCGCCGGTGACAGACTGCCATGTTTTTCCCAGGTCAGCAGTACGCAAAATCAAGGGGCTATCATTACCCGAGCGATACCCATTGATGGCTACGTACGCCACGTTGGGATCGATATTGGACGGCTCAATACGTACGATCCATTGACCGTGCGCCGACTCCGGCAAATTGCTCGTCAACTCAGTCCATTTGCCGCCGTCATTCTCCGTGATCCAGAGCCGCCCATCATCCGTCCCCGCCCACAATAGACCAGCACGCTTCGGCGACTCAGCAAGCGAAAAGACGACGCCGTAATTCTCCGCGCCACTTCCGGTGGCGTTTGTTTTAGTCGGATCGTTGTACGTGAGGTCAGGACTGATTACCGAATATTTTTCCATTCTGTCAGTGAGTTTGAAGACACAGTTGCCGCCCAGGTAAATCACGCCGGGTTTGTGCCGGCTCATGATCAATGGTGAATTCCAATGGAAGCGATAGCGCGGCTGACCTTCGGCCGGCTCGGGACGCAAACGCCGTATCTCCCCATTTCGCAAATTGATCCGATGAACTTCGCCCTGCTGACTTTCGGCATAAAAGGTGTCGCGATCGCCTGGATCGAACAGGACGTAAAAGCCGTCACCACCGGCTAGCGCAGTCCAGTCGCAGTTGCGAATACCCTCCTTACTTTGCACTCCGCTCGGTCCCACCCAGTTCTCATTGTCCTGGAGACCGCCCGCAATTCGGAAGTACGGTTTCGCGTCGTCGAGCGAAATTCGATAATATTCCCCCGAAGGGATCTTGTTCAGATGATCCCAGTTTTTCCCGCCGGCAAAACTTTGATAGACGCCGCCATCCGTCCCGAGCAGCAAACGCTGGCAGACTTGCGGTTTCGGCGGCTTGTTTTTGTCTTCCGGTTTCGGCGGCTTCGGCGGCGGCACGGTGCCGGGCTGAATCGCGAGCGCGTGACAATCCGGATGAACTTTCTCGCTTAGATCTTCGCGAAAATTTTTGCCGCCATCATCAGACACTAGCAGGGCGAAACCCAGAACATAAACGCGCTGATCGTTTGCAGGATCGATGCGAATCTGGCTGAAATAAAATGGACGTGGATCCATCGCGCTGGTGCGCGTCCATTTTTCGCCTCCGTCTTCGGATCGAAAAACACCGCCCGTTTTGCTGCGCAAATCATCCAGCCTGCCAAATCCGCCTTCGTAACTTTGCACGACTGCCATGACAATCTTCGGGTTACTCGCGCTGGTGGCCAGGCCAATGCGACCCGTTTGAGCCGGCAGACCGCCGCCAAGCTTCTTCCAGGTCGTGCCACCATCGGTGCTCTTGAAAATTCCGCCGATGTCTTCGCCACCTGTCACGCCGGGACCTGAAGCAAAACTCCACGGTGTGCGTTGTCGTGCATAAAGCGCAGCGTAAACGGTCTCGGCGTTCGTTGGATCAATCATCACGTCACCACATCCAGTGTGCGCATCGTGGGGAGCAGCTGCTTTCAAAATCTGTTTCCATGTTTTGCCCGCATCAGTGGTCTTGAACAACCCGCGTTCGCCGCCGTCCGCCCACAAATTGCCCATTGCGGCGACGTAAGCGACGTCCGGCTTTTTTGGATCGACAACGATCCTCGCGATAGCACGGCTGTTTTTCAGTCCGACGTTCTGCCACTTCTCACCGCCATCGGTAGATCTATAAACACCATCGCCCCAGCCAGACGAATTACGATCATTGGCCTCGCCGGTTCCCACCCAAATCACATCCGAATCAGATGGCGCAACCGCGACCGCACCAATCGAGAGCATCGGCTGTTTATCGAAGATGGACTCAAAATTAACGCCGTTGTCGTTCGTCTTAAAAACGCCGCCATGTCCGAGGCCGACGTAGAAGACAAACGGATTGTTGGGGCTAATCCCAATGTCCGAGACGCGACCACCCATCACCGCCGGTCCAATCGAGCGCGCTTTCAGATTTTTGAAAAGCACGTCGGTAAGCTGCGCCGGAGTAGGTGAAGGAGTCGGTGTCGCCGACGAAGACAAACTAACGGCCGGAGCAGCCGAAGCGGTAGGCGAGACGTCCATGAGCGGTGGACGAGTTCTTTTTGGTTCCTCTTGCGCCGGTAAAATCGACATTGACCAAATCCAAGTAAGTGAAGCACAAAAAAATCCGAATCGCGTAATCATAGGCGTTAGGACTCTAGCCAAGGCCGGAATCTTTGCGATGTCGGAAATGCGGGTATCGTGCAGAGATTTATGACGCAGCAAATTTTGGCAGGAAAAGTCGGCCTGGTTTTTGGCGTGGCAAACAAGCGCAGCATCGCGTGGGCGATCGCAAAAGCATGGGCGGCCGCGGGTGCACGCTTGATTTTCAATTATCAAGGCGAACGACTGAAGGAAAACGTCGAGGAATTGGTGGGCGAGTTTGGAGAGGACGTCCCGTTGTTTCCCTGCGACGTTTCCAGCGATGAGGAGATCAAAGCATTCTTCGAAAATGTGCGGGAGCAGACCGATCACGTGGATTTGATGCTTCACTCGCTCGCATTCGCGCCGAGGGAAGCGTTGGAAGGCGATTTTGTGAGCACGACACGCGACGCCTTCCGCATGGCACACGACGTGAGCGCATACTCGCTCGTGGCGCTCGCTCGCGAAGCAGCACCCTTGATGACAAATGGCGGCAGCATCGTGGCTATGACTTATTACGGATCAGAAAAAGTTGTGCCTCACTACAATGTAATGGGCGTAGCCAAGGCCAGTCTCGAAGCGAGCACGCGTTATCTTGCCTACGACCTCGGCCCCAAAAAAATTCGGATAAACTGCATTTCTGCTGGACCAGTTCAGACGCTGGCTGCACGTGGTATCAGCGGCTTCACTGCGATGTTGAAGCATTACCAGGAACGCGCGCCTTTGAAACGCAGTTGTGATCCGGCTGAATTAGGTACCACAGGAGTTTTTCTTGCGAGCGATGGAGCCGCGGCAATAACCGGCCAGGTCATCTATGTCGATGGCGGGTATCAAATAATGGGAATGTGATTCGCGGTCTTCCTCTCACTCTCTCTCACTCTTACTCCTGCTCATGCTCTTGATCGTAATCGAATCGTGGATCGGAGCGCCCGGGGGTCGCGCCCTACCCTCATAATGCTACATGATCGCCCGAATCTGGCATGGCTGGACGGAACGAACACACGCGAAGACCTATGAGA
>JBKPLM010000192.1:0-6493 GCA_046731655.1 Verrucomicrobiota bacterium
CATCAGCACCTCACCGAAGGTGGCGGTCTTACCTGGATCGACATCCAGAAGATCGACATCGATCGTATCACCTTCCGCGACGCGAAACTGCCTGCCACCAGTCTTGATAATTGCGTAAGTCATGAGGCGGAGAGAAAAAGCCGCCCAACGTTCCACAGATGGCTCGGTTTGACAAGCAGAAAGCTTGATCGGTACGCGACGCCGCGGCGGCGACCTACGCCGCCGCTTTGTCGGCGGCGCCAATAAGTTCCTTGTACAGGGCCTCGTAGCGCTGCGCAGATGCATCCCAGGAAAAATTGCGGGCCATTGCCCGTTTCATGAGCTTGGTCCAGAGATGCCGATCGTGGAAGACTTGCCGAGCGCGCTTAATCGCATCCCAGAAGGCTTCGCTTGAGTGTTCGTAACAAAGGAAACCGTATCCGCGGTCCAAGGTCGGATCGTAGTCCTCGATGATCTCGTGAATTCCGCCGGTCGCGCGCGCGACCGGAAGAGCACCGTACTTTAGGCTATACATCGCGCTCAAACCCGCTGGCTCGAACTGTGACGGAATTAGGCTGATGTCCATCCCTGCCTCGATCAGGTGCGCCAGTTTTGCGTCGTAATCCTTTTGATATGCGAATTTCGTCGGGAATTTTCTGGCTGCGACGGCAAGCGCAGTTTCATAAGCGGGATCGCCTTCTCCGAGAATGATCAAGCGCACATCATCCCACAACAGTCGATCGAGAAGCGGCACCAGAATTTCGAAACCTTTTTCGTGAACGACCCGAGTTACCATTCCGAAGACCGGACCCCGCGGCCCGGGTACAAGTTTCATCTCGCTTAGCAATGCGTCACGACAGATCTGTTTTCCGCGAAGCTTCTTCTCATCGTAGCGTGCCGGTAGCAAGCCATCCGACGTCGGATTCCAAAGCTTGTAATCCGCGCCATCTAAAATGGCGCTTAATCGATGCGCATTTTCGCACAACACCCCATCGAGGCCACATCCGCCGGATGGCGTCAGGATTTCCCGCCGGTAATGTTCACTTACCGTTGTGATTCTATCGGCATACAGAATTCCACCTTTAAGAAAATTCAGCCGTCCGAAGAACTCGACTCCACGGAGGGTGAAAAACGGCTCCGGCAGATTTGTAAGTCCGAAATCGAGTCCCCAAAAACTGCCTTGGTCAGCCACATGATGAATGGTCAACACGGTCTTGAACGGCAGCCCTTGCGCATGCACAAAAACCGGCACCAGCGCCGCAGCCCAATCGTGCGCATGCAGAAGGTGCAATTGCGGCGTTAGTCGGCGAGACAACTCCAGGGTCGCCTTGCAAAAAAAGATAAATCGCGAAGCGTTATCCTCATAGGGCTTACCCCGTTCGCCGTAAATTCCGTCGCGGTCGAAAAATTCATCGCAGCGAATCAGGATCAACTGCACGCCGCTGGCACTTCGTCCCTCGAGGTACCGCGCAACGTAAACTTTGCCGCCAACCTGCACATCGACAGCGATCCCCGTATCGCTTTTCCCGAACGCACGATTCTCCCGAATCTCCCGGTAAAATGGAAGAGCCACGCAAACGTCATGTCCTCGGGAACGCAGTGCAGCAGGCAACCCATCCATCACGTCAATAACCGCGCCCGCCCGCTGGAGCGGCGGCCCTTCCGCGCTAATCATTAAAATTCTCATGCGATATTAATGTCTTTCTCCTAACGAGTATTCTCGTTTCACCCACTCGAGCGCTTCCTCCCGCGTGCGCAAATGTCCCTCGAGCTGGCGCGTTTCGACGGCTTCGAGAATCTCACCGAACTTTGGGCCTGGCTTCAAACCGAGAGTGATCAAGTCGTCTCCTCGCACGAGTGGCGGCGGAATGATTGGTTCGTCAGCGAATTCCTGACGCTTACGGAGAAGAAATTCGTAGTTGTCGAGCATTCGATGGCTGCCCTGGCAATCGACCCGGTGCAGCTCAAGCTCGTCGTCAAAGGTCGGTCGCGCCATGAAGCGCTTTAACCTTGCCACTCGCATCTTCGGCGCGTCCTTGAAAACCATGTGCTGCCGCACCATTTCAACCGTGGCCTCGATTTCAGCGCCCGAGAATCGCAAACGCCGCATGATTTCCTCAGTCATCTCCGCACCCATCCGGTCATGCCCGCTGAAGCGAATTCGCCCCGTATCATCGACGGTTGCGGTACACGGTTTGGCTACATCGTGGAACAACACGGCGAAAACGAGCGGCACAGAAACTTGCTCCGGTAGAAGATCCAGCATTAATCGTGTGTGCGTGAAGACGTCGCCTTCGGGATGAAATTGCTCGGGTTGTTCGCACCCCTTCATCGCCTCAATCTCAGGGAGAATGGCGCGCATTAGTCCGCTTGCATTGAGCAAGTCCCAGCCACGCCTGCGGTTCGGTGACAGAAAAATGCGCACGAGCTCATCGCGAATTCGTTCCGCACTGATCTCATGGATTGAGGCTGCATTGGCTACCAGAGCCTCCCAGGTTTTTACATCGATTTTGTAATTGAGCACTGTGGCGAATCGCACTGCCCGCAGCATTCGCAACCGATCCTCCGCAAAGCGCTGCGCGGGGTCGCCGATAGCGCGCACCAACTTCGCGGCGATATCGGCGCGGCCGTTGACGAAATCGATCACTTCTGCCGCAACCGGGTCATAAAACATTCCATTAATCGTGAAATCCCGGCGCCGTGCATCCTCTTCGGGCGATGAAAAATGAACTGCGCTAGGGTGCCGTCCATCGATGTAAGCCTCATCGGAACGAAATGTGGCCACCTCGAATTGGAAGTCGTTTTCCAGAACGATGATGACGCCAAAATGCGCGCCGACCGCATAGGTCCTTGGAAAAATTCTCTGCACAACTTCCGGTCGAGCATCGGTGGCGATGTCGTAATCCTTTGGAGCCAAGCCGCGAACCATGTCGCGCACGCAACCACCGGCGAAGTACGCGATGTGACCATCGTCGCGCAAGCGCGCAGCAACTTTGCGCGCCGCCTCTTCCATCGGCAAAGGCTTCATCCGGTCACTGTAGCTGCTTGCCCGCTGGAAGCGCAACGCATCACCACAGTCAGGATGGCCGAGTGCATCGACCGGCCGCGACAGCTGCACGTCTCTAGCCAGGGCTCTTCCGTGTACGGAACGAATGAATAACGAACAACACCACCGCAACCGAGATGCAGGAGTCAGCGACATTAAAGGCCGGCCACGGATGCGCATATGGGACGTGCAAATCGAAAAGAAGAAAATCAATCACGTGCCCGTAAATAAGACGATCGGTAAGATTTCCCAGGATTCCCGCGAGAAGAAGTGCCAGCGAAAGGTCGCGCCAACGATCAGGTATTCGGGCCCGTAAGAGGAGGCCCAAAACAACCACAAGCGCCACACACGAAATGGCGATGAAAAAGGTGTTGTTGCCCCTGAAGGAGCCAAACGCTGCGCCCGTGTTAGTCACATTAACCAGACTGAAGAAATCGGCGACCAGAACACGCGGCCCATCAGGACTGATGAACCGCAGGACCATCTGCTTGGTCAATTGATCCAGTGCGTAGAGCGGCAGCGAGAGAAAGAGGATGAATTTCACTGTCGGTCCTACGGCGCCGTTGAACGACGAATGACGTTATTCGCTGCGATGACTTCATCATTCGTCATTTGATCATTCCTTCGTCATTCATCATTGGGATTTCTTCATTCTTTGCACTACGCTTTCGCATCGATCGCATAAATCGGGATGCTCTTTGCTTGTGCCAACCGCTGGACGGTGGCGCCAGCAACGGGAGCATTTTTTGTATGCTGTCTTGGTGACGGACGCGCTCGCTTCGTCCGCCTGGCGAATCGTCAGATCGCTCAGAATGAAAAATTCCTCCAGCTCTTCCTTGCTGATTTTCGTTGTGACATCGGAGTTTGAATGTAAAACAACCGCCGCCTCGAGAGCATTTCCGATCAGCTTTTCCTGGCGGGCTCGCTCAATCGCTTGGCCGATTACGCCGCGCAACTTCAACAGCTCGTCCACCTGATCGCTGGCTTCATGTTGCCGATCACGAGCGTGCGGAAATTCCTCCAGGTGAACTGAACCGCCCAAGGCGGAATGTCGCCACGATTCCTCTGCGGTGAATGCGAGAAGCGGCGCGAGCAATCGGCACAAAGCGCCGAAAATTTCGTGCATGACCATTTGTGTTGCGCGACGCCGCGGTGAATCTGCCGCGTCGCAATACATCCGGTCCTTGGTGATGTCGATATAAAGGCTGCTTAGATCGACAGCGCAGAATTGGTTGAGCGTGTGATAAACCTTGTGGAACTCGAATGCTTCGTACGCTAACCGGCAATCAGCGATCACGTCGTTCAAACGCTCCAAAATCCAACGATCGATTAACGTTGTAGCCGGCATCGAGGATGCCGGCTGGCCGGAGTCAGCGCCCCCGGCTACAGCAGCAAAATCATAAAGATTCCCAAGCAGAATGCGCAATGTGTTCCGAATCCGGCGATAGGTATCGCCGAGGCGCGTAAACATTTCTTCGGAAAACGGAACATCAGCGGTGTAATCGATGCTGCTCGCCCACAAACGAACGAGGTCCGCGCCGTGTTCGTTTACAAAATGGCCGGCATCTACCGGCTTCTCGTAAGCGGAAGATTTGGAAATCTTCTTTCCGTCGAGGTCAACAACGAAACCATGCGTTACACAAGTTTTGTACGGTGCGCGATTATTCAGCGCGATGCTCGTCATGAGTGACGATTGAAACCAGCCGCGATGCTGGTCGGTTGCTTCCAGATACATGTCGGCTGGATCGCGCAGCTCCGGGTGCAGCGCGCAGACGGCTCTGTGCGAAACGCCGCTGTCGATCCAAACATCTATCGTATCGTTACGTTTCGTTGTATCGGGCGGAAGGCCAAGTTTCTTTGCAAGGTCGGCATCCTGGAATTCAAACCAAACGTTCGAGCCTTGCTCGGCAACCAGATCTGCGAGTTTTCGGATTATTTTTGCATCGAGAATTGCTTCTCCATCCTTCGAATAGAAAACAGGCAACGGGACGCCCCAGCTTCGTTGGCGCGAAATTACCCAGTCGGGACGCGATTCGACCGTGCCCGCGATGCGATTTTCCCCCCACGCTGGAATCCATTTCACCTCGTTGTGAATCGCACTTAGCGCTCCGCCACGCAGCTCATCGATCCGAATGAAGAACTGCTCGACATTCCGGAAGATGATCGGTGTTTTTGAGCGCCAACAGTACGGGTAGGAGTGATGAAAATTCTGTTGGCCAAGCAACACTCCTCGCTCCCTCAGCAAATTGGTAATGTCCTTATTAGCATCGAAAACATATTTCCCGGTGAGATTTGGCAGTCTCGCCTCATCAGTAAACCGTCCATGATCGTCCACCGGAGACAGAATTTCCAAACCGTTGGCCCTGCCTAACCAGTAATCGTCTTCGCCGTGACCGGGCGCGATGTGCACCAGGCCTGTGCCGGTATCCATGGTTACAAAATCGGCAGCGAGTACGGTTGATTTTCGGTCGAGAAATGGATGTTGCGCCTGAAGGCCGACCAGCTGTTTGCCAACACGAAAAGTCGATTCTTCGGAAGCAACAACACCAGTTTGTTGAATGAATTGATCGCGAAGCTTGCGAGCAATAATCACTCGCTCGTCTTGATTGCCCAAAATTTCATATTCGGCGCTCGGATCCACTGCGATCGCGAGATTTGCAGGCAATGTCCATGGCGTCGTTGTCCAGATCGCGATGCTCACTGGCTTGTCAGTTGGTAAACCGATTTTCGCCACTTGATCGGGAGAAAGCGGGAATCGCACGTAAACCGCGGTATCGTCGCGGTCCTGGTATTCCACTTCGGCTTCGGCCAGCGCAGTTTGCGCACCTGTGCTCCAAAAAACCGGCTTCTTCGATTGATAAACGAGACCTTCCTCAACGAATACAGCGAACGCGCGCAAGATTTCCGCTTCATATTTGGGATCCATAGTCAGATACGGATGCTCCCAATCACCAAAAACGCCCAGTCGCTTGAATTGCTCCCGCTGGATGTTGATGAACTTTCGCGCAAACGCTTCCGATTGTTTGCGAACCTCCAGCGGAGAAAGGCCGCGGGATTCCTTCACGACCTTGTATTCAATCGGCAGTCCATGACAATCCCAGCCCGGCACGTACGGCGCGCGTTTGCCGAGCATAGTCTGCGATTTCACGACGAAATCTTTGAGGATTTTGTTGAGAGCGGTGCCCATGTGCACGTCCCCATTGGCGAATGGCGGCCCATCATGGAGCACAAACAATTCGCGGCCCTCTCTCGATTTCTGGATCTGCTGATAGAGTCGCGTCTCCTCCCACACTCGAAGCAATTCCGGTTCGCGCGCGGCGAGGTTCGCCTTCATCGGAAATTCCGTGCGTGGCAAATTAAGAGTATTTTTGTAGTTCTGACTCATTGCGGGCAGGCGAGGCTACGTAACATCCGCTGTCGCGCAAATCAACGTGCGCGTCGAAGCATGCGGGTAGAACGCGCGGCACG
>JBKPLM010000193.1:0-5887 GCA_046731655.1 Verrucomicrobiota bacterium
AGACAGGGATAACGGCTTCGAGCGTACCTCGCTCATGTTGGAGATAACCTTTAGCAGTCTCGACCAGATTCGGAATCAGGTCGTAGCGCCGTTTAAGTTGGACATCGATTTGCGAGTAAGCGTTCTTGTAACGATTGCGCAACGTGACCAGTGCGTTGTAACCGCCGATGACGAACATTAGCAGGAAGATCCCGAGCAGAATGACGACACCAATAAAGATCAAGGCAATACCCATGGAGTCTCCTTTCTTTTAAGCTCGGCCATTGCTAGGCGATTGCGGCAGCGACGGCAATGATAAAATCGCTGGAAGACAGGATGACCACCAAGAATAACGTGGCGAGGGGCAATCATGATCTTTCCCGAAACACTTGGTTTAGGTCAGACGACGCAGCGCCATCGGACAGCAGGTTGAATCTGCCGTTTGTTTTGATGTCTTTGGAGGCGCGTAGAAATGTGCCCCACGCAGCGAGGGCGAGACCGGAGCCGACAGAGATACGGCGTACGCCGAGATCGGCCAGTTGGGAAAGTGACAGCTGGTGATTGAATCCGGAGACAAGGACGTTGACAGGCTTTGGCGCGACGGTCTTCACGATCTGTGCAATTTCGTCAGCCTTGCTCACACCGGGCGCGTAGAGACAATCGGCGCCGGCTTCGGCATAGGCAGCGAGTCGTTCGAGAGCACTATGCAATGGATCGGGCTCACCGACTAACCACGCTTCGCAACGGCCGGTTAGCACGACTTCAGTTTTCGAAGCGTCAATCGTAGCGCGTGCAGCGCGAATGCGATCGATGGCTAGTTCCTTTTTGTAGAGCGGTACATCGGTGCGACCAGAGTTGTCTTCGACCGACAGTCCAGCTACACCTGTCTCGACGCAAAGCTTCACATTTGCAGCCACGTCTTTAGGTTCATCAGCGAACCCGTTTAAGAAATCTGCGTTCACCGGTAGAGCTGTTGCTTCTACAATTTCCCGAATGTGTTCCAGCATCTCATCGCGCGGAATGCCGCCATCGTGTTTTCCGCGCGAGAACGCGAAGCCAGCCGAAGTAGTCGCGAGCGCTTCGAATCCGATATGTTGCAGATAGATCGCCGTCCCGATGTCCCATGGATTCGGAAGCACGAAGCACCCGGACTCGTGCATCGCCCGGAATTTTGCAATCACAGAAGTTTGTTCTGCTGAAGTCATGTAGAAAACTTATGCTGCATTAGCTCATGCGCGAGAAATGGAATGGCAAGCGATGGGCTTGCCCTACAATTCGGCCGCGTCATCGCGGATTATTTGGACCTTGCGTGGCTGATTTCCAAATGCGGCGCAACGGACCGTCGGCTCCATAAATCGGATCCTTATTCGGTATTGGCAGAGCTGCAATGTTTTCATCGGCTTTCGGTCGTTCGCCTGGCAATCCCCGAAGCAAATCCCACTGCCGTCCCCCAGGATAAGCTCCTACGACACCAAAAGCGGCGCTGGCGCTGACGTTCTGGTGCGCGACTCCAGCTGGGATAACCATCACATCACCAGCATGCGCCTCGACGTTTCTGCCGTGCTCGCCACCGAGTCGCAGCTTTGCAGCGCCGGAATAAACACCGAGTACTTCATGCGAAGTGCTGTGATAATGAGGGAATGAATAGACGCCGTTTCGCCACGAATTGGTCCAGTCGTTCTCGGCAAAACGTTGTTCGAAAATAGACGCTGGATCTTCCGTGTCGGTAGCAAGCGCCTGCCGATAAAAAAGCAAAGGCAGGGCGCTATTCGGGAACACGCCGTCATCCTTGAAATTCAATTGTTCCGGCTGAATGAAATTTTGCTGTTGGGTCACTGGTGCACACTCCTAAAAGATATAACGCAACGCAGTTCAGAACCGGCCTTTTGGTAGGGCGCGACCGCCGGGCGCGCCGCAGGGACGGACGGCCCGGCGGTCCGTCCCCTCCATTTGTGAAGCCTCTATCTGATTCCCAGCGATTGAAGCGTGGCTTCATCAACCGTTCCCGTCACGCTAAGATCGTTGTCCTCCTGGTAACGGGCGAGAGCGGACTCTGTTTGATCGCCAAGAGTTCCGTCAATTGCGCCGTTATAGTAACCAAGCTTCGCAAGCTCCGATTGAACCGCACTCACGGTTGCATTAGCCGCGGACTGACCTGAAGCAGCATAGCCCGACTGGTCATCATTGTTGTACGGGGAGTAGTTATAGTATGCGTAGGGGTTAGCAGAATAATCGTAGGGATAACCATAGCTGTAATCGTACGGATTATAGCCGTAGTCATCATATGGATAGTAGTCATAAGCGTAGTACGGATAGAGCCACGAATCGAGTCCCCACCACAAACCACCGATAAAGACAAAGACCTTGCCGTTGTGGAAATGTGAATGGTGCCGGTCCCAGTCGCGGTGCCAGTTCGCGTCATGACGCTCGGAAGCATGGTTCATGACGAACGACTGACGCTTCGCTGCTGTCGAAGTCCGCGAATCCGAAACCCGGTTCCGCCCTGCAACTGAGCCTACGCGATTTGGCTGACGATTTGTCGCGGTCGAAATCTGCGGACCTATAGCCCGGCTCCGCGCTGCAATTGACCTTACGCGGTTTGGTTGCCGAGTAGCTGCAGCGGATCTTCCGACATATGAGCTTGTGGACCGACCGACTGAGCGACTGAATCCATGCGGTCGCACGGCAGACATACGATTACCACCATAATAGAATTGAGGTGCTGCACTTGGTCTGCCGACACTTCTGCCGGAAAAGTATGCTCCCCGGAAAGAGGGCGCTGTTCGAACGCCGTCTCCATGGAAAGCCGGCGCCGCGCGAGAGCCGCCACCGGTGTAGCCGCCGACATGGCCGCCACTGCCAGAGCGGCCGCCGCCGCGAGGACCTGCCCACGTCGGCTGACTAAGACTAACAAAAGCGATGCCTGCTAATCCCAATAATGTAATTATTTTCATGAGCCAACGTCGCCGTCGGTGCGCTCTGTTGCCATTGCGATTCCGTGGGATTTTAGAGTGCTGCGGAAGAGTTGCCTCTTGGTCTCTCTTTGGAGAGATGCAGCTTACCCGAAGGTGCGCTGCTGGCTTCGCCGCGTTGAATCGGTAAAGCGCGTAAAGCGCCGTGGCGCCACGCGCCTTTAAAGCGTTGAACCGTTGAATCGGATCCGATTAACGATTTAACGAATCACGAGAGCCCCACTTAGGCGTAGGCTTTCGCAGGCGCGGGCAAATGGTCTTCAATCACGTTGATCAATTCTTGAATGTTGATTGGCTTGGCGAGAAATGGATGTCCGTCGATATGGAGGCCGGTCTTGGCTTCTGCTCTTGTGACCAGCGCAGTGAGGAAGATAATCGGTGTGCCGTGCAATTCAGGGTCAGCTTGAATTTGTGCGGCGATTTCCCCTCCGTCTCGGTCGGGCATGACTACATCAAGGAAAATCAGATCCGGGCGAAAATTCCGGGCGCTCAGAAGAGCCCTGATAGAGTCATTCTCTTCGAAGACCAGATAGCGGCCTGTCTTTTCGAGGAGAATTTTGACCAAGTGAGTAGTGTTCTTGTCGTTATCAACAATTAGGATTCTCGGCGCCGATTCGCTAATCGAATCTAGCCAGGAGAAAGCGACATCCGTCTCCCTGGGAAGGAAGTCTACTTCAATTACTTTGTTCATACAGTTGTGGAGACGTGGTGATGTCGCTGCTTTCCTAGCTGGTCAGCCAGGTCACGAACCAGGCGCCAAGGAATCCAATTATTAAACCAATCAACGGGCTGGAAACGGCAAACCAAAGCGGAATGGCCTCGCGTAATGGAAGCGAATCTCGCCTTCGCACACGCCAGTGCGCGCTTGAGATTGAAATTGTTGAGTGGCTGGATGCTTGTTGCGGTAGCAATCGATTGAGGGAGTGAATGGCTTTCATGGCTTGAAGTGTCGATGACGATTCCATCCCAGCTAATGCGCGTGCGTGGGATTTTGTGGTGCCACCGAAGAGCTGTTCGACATTCCCTCTTTCGAGAGAGAACCCCTTGAACAAGCTGTGAAAACTTCAGTAAACGCATCCTTCTAGAAAGGAAATGCGAGTTGTTGGTAGGGGCGCGACCGGTCCGAGCCGGACTGGCGTTTGGCGCCCCGAATAATACGGACGGCCCGGCGGTTCGTCCCTACCACTTGAAATGGGTTCAAGTTAACTGTAACCGCCCGAGACGACCAGGGTTTCGCCAGTGATCCAGCCGGCATCTGACGAAGCCAGAAAAACGACAGCAGGAGCGATGTCGGCTGGTTGTCCAATCCGTCCCAACGGACTTTGTGATTCGAATGTTTTTTGGAACTCGCTTCCAACGAAACCGGCTGAGTGTAGGCCTTCGGTTTCCACCATGCCAGGGTTAATTACGTTGACGCGGATGTTGCGCGGTCCAAGCTCCTTGGCCAGCGATTTGGTAATCGCATCCACGGCTGCTTTGGTAGCGCTGTAGACAGATGCGGTCGGCGGAGCTGACATGCTAGCGCTGGAGCTGATATTTATAATGCTTCCACCTTCCGGACCGAAATGTTTGACTGCTTCCTGGATTGCCAGGAGTAAGCCAAGGACATTCACGTCAAAGTGTTTGCGGAAATGTTCCTCGTTAACTTTCTCCAATGGAAGAAACTCGTAGATGCCGGCGTTATTCACCAGGATATCCAGGCGCCCAAAAGCCTTGTTGGCCTCTGAGAACAGGCGTTCAACGTCGGACTTCTTGGAAACATCGGCACGAACAGCGATTGCCTTTCCGTTCTGCTTGGCGATTTCATCTACGACGCGATCAGCTCCTTCTTTGCTGGAGGAGTAGTTAACGACCACGGCTGCGCCTTCGGCAGCGAGATGTTTCGCGATTGCAGCGCCGATCCCTTTTGACGCGCCAGTTACTATCGCCACTTTGCCGTCAAACTTTTCGGTATTCGTTTTCATAGCTTTTTGTTTGCTTTCTATTGACTTCTGAACGTCTCAAGCAACCGATCCGGTTAACGCGGGTTATCGGATGAAGAGAGACCAAGGAGCTCCGCAAGACGAGATTCGTAAGACTCGCAAGTAGGACAATCCCCGTTTGGCTCTATCCAATCCGGATGCTGAACGCGCAGAGCATCATGAATTTCATTTTGAAGTTGATGGACGTACGACCGACTTCCGTTCGTCATTCTGTCCTCTGCATTTTCTTCGTCATTTTTCATTCGTGCTTCCTCGTTTGTTAGCCAGCTCCTCCATAATTGACTCATCGAGCTCCAGCAGGGCTGCGGCAACGTTCTCTTCGAGATGTTTGACCTTTGAAGTGCCCGGGATCGGCAACATTACAGGAGACTTCTTGAGCAACCACGCGAGAGCTACTTGGGCTGGCGTTGCATCGAATCCTTTGGCGATTCTTATCAATGCGCCGTGGGGTTTCGCGAGGTCGCCGGTCGCGAGTGGGAACCACGGGATGAACCCGATGTTTTCGCGAGTGCAATAATTCAGGACATCTTCGGAATTGCGGTACGCGAGATTGTACTGATTTTGCACGGTAGCGACGGTAACGATGCGACGTGCCGCCTCGATCTCGGCAACGTTGACTTCCGAAAGGCCAACATGGCGGATCTTGCCTTCTTTCTGGAGATCTCGCAGCACTCCAAATTGATCGTCAGCCGAAACCTTGGGATCGATGCGGTGCAACTGGAACAAGTCGATTCGCTCGACACCCAACCGTCGCAGGCTCATCTCGCACTCCTGCCGGAGATACTCAGGTCGTCCTAACGGAATCCAATGGCGCGGACCAGGTCGAGTAAGGCCAGCCTTTGTCGCGATAACTAATCCTTTCGGGTAAGGATGAAGCGCCTCACGAATCAGTTCTTCACTTACATACGGTCCATACGAATCCGCCGTGTCGATGAGGTTGATGCCGAGCTGGAC